>NZ_JAKGTE010000012.1:0-144700 GCF_022324665.1 Clostridium sp. YIM B02500
TTCAGTCGTTTTTATATCAGAGTTACTCAAAATTAATTTTACTAATTCATCTCTAGATAAAGACATAGCCTGTACTCCCTTCATTTGATAATTTATTATATCATTCTAATGAAGTTTACACAGACTATTTTACACTCTCTTAATTTCTATTGCAATTATTCTACTTCTAAATCTTTTATTCTACCTTTTTTCTTTAATCTCAATAATAATTCCTTTGGATCATTATTTATTATAAGTTCTTCCGGGAATTCTATTGATTCTAGCATATTAATAGCTTCTGTAAATTCCCCAATACGAGTACAAAAGTGCGCATCACTATTTATTATTAGCTTAGTCTCATGTTCCTTGCATAACGATGCTATTTTTGTACAATTACCTAAACTTCCAATTCTAGATGTTGTAAATGAGCTATTGTTAATTTCTATTAAAACATCATTTTCCTTAGCACACTTTATTACTTCTTCAAAGTCAACTGGAACTCCTGGATTTCCAAGATGACCAATTATATCAACTTTTCCACTCTTTATTACGTTTATAAAAGCTTGTGTATTTTCTGCAATATTTCCAACTTTGTAAACTTCATCATGTATACTTCCAATTACAATGTCCAATTTCTCTAATGTTAAATCATCCATGTCTAAGCTTCCATCATAATCAATTATGTTAGCCTCAGTTCCATAAAGCATTGTAACTCCAAAAAGTTCTCTTGGCAGCACCTTATAATTATTGAAATACCATATATGCGGAGAATGTGGCATAGTAATTCCGTGCTCTGTAGTACCAAGCACCTTTATTCCTTTCTCCGAAGCAGCTTTTGCATTTTCCATTAAGGTTGAGTAAGCATGGCCGCTTGCTATAGTATGAGTATGCACATCTAATGCATATTTCATTATATCACCCCATTTATCTATTTTTGGTAAAACTATATATGTTGCAAAAATAATTCTTCATCGTAATCCTAAAAATATTGCAAGAACTTTAGCTGTAATTGTGCATTGTGAAATGTGAATTGTACATTACAACAAATATAGTTTATAAAGTATTTAATTATTATTTTTCTCAATTACTATGTTATCATATTTAAATTTTTATTCAAATACGATCAAGTCCCCGAAAACATTTACTTAAAAATAATTATATTGGTCTCATATAGTAGGATCTACTGCTCCACTCTACTTATATAATAAAAACTTGACTTAATATATAATTTATTATTTTTTATTGTATCGTCTTCTTCTACTTCCTATTTTACCTTTATCGCTCTTGTCTTTGCTTTTGTTTTTATATAAATATAGAACTATAGCAATTACTGCAAATATTATAAACAAACCTATTATTATAAGCATTATCTTGGCATTGCCGCCTAATTCCTCTACCTTTTCATAAACTGGCTTTGTAGTTTCTTTTTTCATTTTATATGTTTTAATATTACCCTCTTCATCTATTATTGCGCAGTCTCCATTAAGTTTTTGAAACATCTCCGTTACACTTAAATAATTTAGTGAGTCCTCTAATACTTTATTATCTGGCGAGGTTAATACAAGCATTGCCTTTTGGTTGTTATATTTTGATATATCAAATTGGAAGTTTGCAATCTTATAGCTAAAAGGTTCTGTTAATTGAAGCTTTTCATTTGATAAAAATTTTGAATAGCTTTCATCATACTTAAACCATAATTTATCATTTATCTCTGAAATCAATTTATTAGTTTTTGGTGTTCCATAGACTATTATATTTTTCTTTTTATCATCAGCTGTCACATTTGAATTACTGATAACTTTAAAATCTCCATTGTTGTAGGCAACATCTTTTCCTAAAAAGCCAATGACTTTTCCTAATGAATTCATTTCTTTAGAACTTAGACTATCTGGAACAATCATTGCAGTATCATTAAACATTTCATCTTTTACAAATGGTGCACTGTAACTTGAAAAATAATATCCTTCCGTATCGTTATCACCAATATATAAATACGAATCTCTTGTAACAAGGGCCCAAGGCATATCCTCTTCTCTTTTTTCACAATATGTATCTTTTAAAATTAAATCAAAACCAATCTTTATGTCTAAATAGTTTGTATAACTTATATCACTTGGTAAACTAAGCTCCAATTCATCATTTAAAGCCTTACTCTTATCAAGTTTTTTACTTCCTATAGGTGTATTATTAACATACACTGTAACTAAAGATTTATCAAAGTTAAGATTGTCTGAATATCTCATGAAAATTTTAAGCTTATCGCTTTCAGAAAAAACCTTATTTTTAGGAATACTATAGCTTATTCCAGCTTCTCTTCTAAAAACACCTTTTAACTGTATTTCTCCAATTCCCATACTATCAAAAGTGATTTTTCCACTTTTAGTATCTGGAACTGTATCTACCTTTAAATCTTTATTTACTTTATAAGTATCACCACTTAACTGAGATATTAACTCTTGGTTTCCCAGTGCTTTAACTCCTCTTATTAAGTTGTCATCATCATTACACAAGATCATCATGTTTTTAATATTTGTATTTTTTGAATACAATGAATTTGATATTTTTATAAGACATTCATCACTTTGATCATTTTCTTCTGTATACTCATTAGGAAAACTATTAAATTTTCCAATAAATATATTATTGGTATTTTCTCCTTTTTGAAAATCTCCATACTTAGTTATACTTATTTTATTTTCATATTTATCATTTAGTTTTTGTAAATATGAATTTAAGATGTATGCAGCACTAAGCTCTGAATCAGTGTAATCATCTGGAATTATAATTAATAAATCCTCTAAATCACTATCATTATCATGATTTTTTAAAAATGGATATGGAAAATCAGATATTTTATTATTGGAAATAATATTGTTAAAGGTTGTTTTTATGTTAGTACCATCTTTTATTACAAACCAATTAGCTGAATTAACATCATCTACACATGAGTCCTCAGATGATCTTAAGTAAGCTTCTATTTTTAATTCACTAGATCCAGTTTTTATTAGCTCCTTTGGTATAGATACTGTTAACTGCTGAACCTCTGAATCTGCTCTGTAATAAACTTTTTGAGAATAAAAAGGCGTTCCATTAACGGATAATTTTATATAGGAATTTTTACTATTATCAATTAATTGATTTATAGAAAAATTCACTTGAACTTCAGCTTTAGTATTTTCCCACCATTTATCTACATTGAAATATATACTATGACTTGAAAAAGTTCCATTAAAGGATATGTCATTACTTAAACTATAAGTTTTTATACTTTCAGTTGTTTCTATATTATTTCCTTCAGATGCAGCAAATACTTCAGCACCTGTATTAAATATCAAAATCGCTGTAGAAAAAATAAAACACACGAAAAAAAATAATACTCCAAAGATGTGCTTTTCATTGTTCCTCATTACTTTATTTGAAATATATCCTTTCATGCTGCTCCTCCTTAAGAAAATCTTTCTGTCTTATACCACTTTGCTTCCTTTTTCAATACAACATCCCTTATATAATTGTAAAAACCAGCCACCGAAACTATAGCCCACATTTTGCAATAAGTAAAATAGCTTAAAAATATAATCAATACATTTTTTACATTCAATTCTCCTTTTTCCGTTGAAATTGCTACCATTACTGATAAGACAAATACTAATAATGCCATAAACCATAAAATAATCTCATACCCTCCAATATGAAGTTCAATTAAATTTGCTCCTCCAAGCAAAAATAAACAGTCTGATATTACGCTTGCAGATAAAAAAAAGAAATAAACCAAAGTATAATATAGAATATCAAATTTTGTTACTCCTGCTTCTAGTCCAAATAAATATTTCAGATTTTTTATTACTACATATATATTTCCTTTTGCCCATCTGTTTCTCTGCTTAAACCATACTTTAATAGTTTGAGGTTCTTGTTCATAAGTTACTGCAAGAGGCATAAATTTTATTTTATATCCCATTCTATAAATTCTAAAGCTGACTTCTGTGTCTTCTGTTATAGCCTTCGTATCCCAACCTCCCATTTCTTCCATCACTTCTCTTCTAACTACAAAATTAGTTCCTGGAATAGTGCAAAGTTTAAGCATATACCATCTTCCTGCCTGCGCCATCCATTGATATGTAAGAGTTTCTATATTAACAAAGTTTGTAAGTAAATTTACATCCTTATTTCTGCATCTAAACTTTCCAATAACTGCTCCCAATTTCTTATCTTTTATCAAAGTCTGTACCAAATACTTAAGAGCATTTTTATCAGGAGTATTATCTGCATCATAAACCGCTAGAATTTCTCCCTTGCTTCTTTGAAGACCTATGTTTAAAGCATTTGATTTTCCTTTTCCCCCTATTATATTGTCAGTATTAATCACTATAAGATTTCTGCCATAATAAGTTTTTTTGACATTTTCAAGTACATCTTTAGAATTATCACTTGAATTATCATTTATTACTATAATTTCATATTTATCATTTGGATAATCCAATTCTAATAGAGAAATTACTGTCTTTTTTATTACTACAGCTTCATTATGAGCTGGAACTAATATTGATACAAATGGATAGCTTTCAAGCTCTTCATACATATATTCCTTGTTTACTTTTGAATAATACATATATCCGGCTATTACTAATATCACATTCATAAAAATTGTTATCCATATTACTATGAGTGAATATATAACTAAATAATCTAAAATATTCATACCATTATTTAAAAAACCTTTTTCTTTCTATATTTCTGCTTATTATAAGTATTCCTATAAATATTATTAAAGCTGCTCCACTGAATATTTCCAGTCTTCTATTAGTAAGAGTTAAATCCTCTTTAATTAGATTTTCTTTATTAATTGTTTTGTTAACAGCATTTTCATATTCTTCTGCATTAATAAATCTATCCTGAGTTACCTCTTGATTGTTAAAGAAAACTCTTCCATTATCATTCTTAATTTCACTTTCAAACTTTATATAAGTGCTCATTTTATTACTTGGAATAAGATTAATTTCTTTACTTAAAACTTTATCAATATTATTTTTAAATTCTTCTAAATTGCAGTTACTTTCTATTTTTATTGCATTTTTACCGCTTATTTTTTCATTATTAATATAGTCGTTTAAATCAACTTTTTGAATAAAATTGGTATAAGCTTTGATTTCATAATTATCTATATCAATGTTAATATCTTCATTGTAATTTAGAAATAAAGTATTAGTGCTTTCTAAAATATTTTTCAAATCTTCTCTATAGATAAATTCTTCATCAGCATTTATTCCAACTGGATAAATCCAATAATTAGTATAATTCTTAAAGGCCTCTTTAAGTTTATCTCCAATTATTTTCCCCCCTGTATCTGTGCCATTTACTCCTTTAGAATTAATTATAGGAAACTTAAGTATTACTTTTCCTCCATTAGCCTGTGCATATCTTAAAGCTTCTGAAAATCTGCCCATGGCTTTCAAGTTTTCATTTACAAATACCGGTGCCGCTTCTATAAAAAATTTAATCCCCTTATCTTTTAGATAATCAATTTCGCCTATTAAATTATTTAAATCATTAAAAGGAGTTACATTATCAAGATATAAATAAGTTTCAGTTTTTAATTTAAAACCCTTTTTATCTAAAAGTTCAGAAGATTTTTTTATCCAGTTAATCTTTCTGTCATATGATTTTAATTCCTCTTTTAATTCCTCTATACTATGATTTTCTTCTCCAATATTTAAAATAAATATTTCATTATATTGCTCCACATCTTTTGAATTATCTATATTTATTTTAGATATGTTAATTTCCTTTTCTTTTGACAACTGACTTTTAACTAAAGAACTCAATAATTTTTTTTCACTTCCATATTCCTTACTTTTATCATACAAAATAAGTACTTTGTTGTTTTCTCCATAACATTTCATGGGGGTAATAAAATACTCAGCGCCTATAAAGCAAATCAAAATTGTTATGACTTTATAAATAAAGCATTTATTCATGTATATCATATTCCAATTCCTTCTCTGCCAGTCTAATGAGCTCCAACGGATCTTTTATAGAATTATCAAAGGTATAACTACCAATTTGAATATCTAGCTTTACTTTTTTATAATGAGATCCTTTAGTAAAATCATATTTATTAATATTTTCTCTAAATCTCTCCTTTACAACTTTAGCTCCACTCATATCAGTAATTGTCAAAAACCCAAAAGTCTTATCATCTATTATATATTTAATATCTTCCTCTCTTAAGCTTTTTTCAAGAACTTGACTTGCCTGAATCAGCAAAAGCTTATACCCTTCTTTTCCTAATATACTTCTAAGTTTTTCTGCAAACTTAATCTTTACAATAAGTAAGGTAACAGGAATTTTATGTCTTGTGCTCAACTTCATATATATTGGCAGCTCCATTAAAAGAGCTCTTTGATTTTTAATATTTGTTTCCTCATCTATCATGACTAATTCTGAATTTTCATTTATCAAACTTTCATTTTCTGTTTGAAGCGCAAAAATATTTCTTGAAACTAAAGACATTAAAATAGCTGTACTTGGAATTAGAAAAATCCAGTAATATGAGTAAAAATCAATATTTACATTTCCCCAGAAATTTAAATATAATTTGTAACTCATATAAATAAAATCAGCTGTAAGAGTAACAACTAAAGCCAATGTAACATTAGTATAATAACTTACAAGAGCTATTATCATTACAACTTCGAGCATAATATAATTTTCAAAAGAATTATCTAATTCAAAAACTTTATAGCTTAAACATAAAACAAAGAAATACGCTATAAGCATAGTTATTAGGATATCAACCTTTTTTCTTACATTAACTGGTTCCACATATCATTCCTCCAGTTCAAAACACTTGAAAGTGAATACAAAATCAAATTTTACTTATTGTTTCTTTCATATATAGATAACCCAAGTATGAACTAGACTTATACATATAGCCAACCGAAAGTAAAAACATTGTTGCTTCACAGGACTATAAAAATTTCGCTGAAAGTGCTAAATTGCAGGTTGTCGCCACTCGTGCTTGCTCCCACTTTCAGTGTGACAAGCACAAGTGGAACAACCTACAATAAAGCACTTTTAACATCTCATCTTTAAATGCCTGCTGCGCAAAAATGTTTCTACTTTCTAGTATAGAATATATTTCAAAGTATAAATCAAACGCTAATTTTCAAATGTTTTCTCCATATTATGACCCTTGTGGTTACAAATATATTTATGATTTCTAGTAAAGATATGAGCTTAATAACTTAAACATATATGTTCCAAAAATATTATAATAACTTTAGCCGTAATAGTGAATTGTGAAATATGCATTGTAAATTGTAGCATATATATCTATATATTATTTTTTGGGGTTTATTTTAGCTTGGCGATTTTGTAATTTTATAGTTATAAAATATATTAAAATTAAATCAAAACTCATATTATACATAAAGACATGTTTAGCTAAGTCTGCATCTCCTGCACCCACAACAGATATTATAATTTGAGATACTCCAACTAAAAATATATAAAAATATACCTCTTCTTTAAAAATCATAGTATGACAGTTAATTTTTCTCGCCTTTATATATCTAATAATTGAAGAATAACCATACCCTATTATCACAATAATTGATAGCACAATATTTCCAGTAAATATTTTTTCTTTTACTGTGCTATATAATGCAAAAAAATATGATTTAGCCCCAAAGCCTTTGTTTTCAGATTTCTCGTAATTTCCCATTGCATTAGGTCTTATGGAATATCCATTATCAAAAGCTATTTTTAACATTTTGAAAAATGCCCTTGGATGTGCAATATAATATGAGATTATTTTTTTTGTAGTAAATTTTTTATAATAATCCTCTATAAGCTGTTTATCATATAAATTAACTAGAGTCACATCATCATAGAAAGTTGTATCTTTTAATAAGGAATACTGCTCATTTAAGTTAAAAAATTTCATAACTTCATCAGGGTCTTCTTCATATAATAAAATCCCTCTATTCATTGCATGATATCCATTAATATATTGAAAATCTCCACTTATCTGCTTATAAAACAATATTGAACTTATTACAAATCCAATAGCTAAAATCATGGATATCCCTTTAAATAATTTTTCCTTATTTTTAAATCCTATTCTAAGACATAATGCTGCAATTAAAATACCAACTGGCGAAAGCTGCTGTTTTGAACCTAAAAATATAAAAGAAGAAATTCCAAACAGCAATACATTTAGCTTGCTAAACTTATTGAATTCTGCCATATTTAATAAAATTCCTATGCTGAGCAGAAAGAAACTTATATTAATAGCTTCCCCATAAAAGGAATTATAATAAGCTAAATATGCTGTGTCACAAAATATAAAAATGGTTACTAAAGTTATTATTAATTTACATTTTTCTTCAGTAACTTGATTTATTAATACCTTTACAATTAAATAAATTCCAATTGCCTCTACAAATAAAAACATCCATGACATGAATCTTATGTCTAAAATGAAATTCTTATTAAACATCTGACTTATGTAAACTGCTATCTTAATGAAAATTCCCTGAGTTGATATAAAATTTTTTTCTATATCATTATTGTATTTATAAATTCCATAATACCTATAAAAATATCCATTATATAAATCACTATCATTTGGATTTAATTCATATACACCATTTGAACTTATAACTCTATAGAAATCCCCATTATCAGCCATACCAATAATAGGTTTAATAAATAAAGTAAATATACCTATTATTATTACTAGGAAAAAAGCTGCTAATGGATAATTGATATTTTTAAAAATACTATTTTTCTTATTCAAAATATTTTTCATCTTTCTCCTTCATAAATAATAATTTGATTTTCCTCTACTTATAGGATGTGAAACAAGTTATAAATTATTCTTTAAAATGTAATCTATATGTACATATCTTCCATGGTAGAATCATCACCTTTATTAGTTCTTAAATATATGTTATCATTCTATATGTATATATTTTAAATTCGAAGCATTGGAAGGAGATTTTATGATTAAATTAGTTGTAACAGATATGGATGGAACTTTACTAGACGAGAATGGTCACTTACCAGATGGATTTACTGATATCTTGGACCGTTTAAGAGCAAAAAACATAAAACTTGTTGCTGCTAGCGGAAGACCTTATTATACGCTACAAACTAACTTTGGCCCTGTAGGAAGATATTTATCTTTTATTTGTGAAAATGGAGCTTTAGTTGTTGATAATAATGAGATAATTTATAAAAGTGTTTTAGCTAAAGATATGGTTCAAAATGTAATCAGTGAAGCTAAAAAAGTTAAAGCAAATGCATTAGTAGTATGCTCTCCAAATTGTGCATATATTGAAAATTATTCTGAAGAATATTTGACTGAAATAAAGAAATATTATACAACATTAGAAATTGTAGATGATTTAAGTAAAATTTATGATGATATAATTAAAATTAGTATTTGTAATTTGGAAGGCACTAATAATATAACTGACAGTGAATTAACCAATGATCTTAATATAGTTTCAACAGCTGCAATTTGGACTGATATTTCAAACAAAGGCGTTAACAAAGGTGTTGCTTTAAAGAGTCTTATGGATACTGATAATATATCAAAAGAAGAAACTATGGTATTCGGAGATTATTACAATGATATAGAAATGCTCGCTGAAGCTGAGTATAGCTTTGTCATGGAAAATGCTCCAGAAGACATGAAGCAATATGGTAAGTACATAGCTGCAAGTAATGTAGAACATGGAGTTTTAAGAGCAATTCTTGAATATGCTCTTTAAGCACAATCATAAGGTATTTTGAATCACTAGATACCTAAAGTTATATATATAAATACCGAAAGGAAGATCATGCATTTGTTCGGATTACTGAGAATTTAGCTGTGAATTTCTAATAGTAGAAGTCGTACCCATTTCTGCATGCTCCTGTGGCAAAGCACAGGACAAGCAAAACTGGAACAACTTCTACTGAAGAAATGTCTACAGCTAAATTCTCTATGTAACACCTCCACAAAAGCAAGACCTTCCTTTCTGATATATGCCATAATTAAAAATATATGTTTTTCTTTATGTTCGGTGTATAGGTGAATCACTTAAAGTGATAGCAAAACAAAGAAATAGAATACATATATGTGAAGTCAGGCATTGAAAAATGAGCTGTTGGTATGTCTTAATGAGACGTTGTTCCATTTTGCTTGTCCAAATAAATTTGGAGCACGCATAAATGGGCACATCGTCCCATTTAGACATACCTAGCGAAGTTTTTCTAGTCCTGCGGAACATATATGTATTCTATTTCGGCTGTTTATCGCTTCACTTTAAGTTCTGCACAATACATTATAGCAAACTCATTTGCTGTACTTCTGTTTCTTTGAATGAAGATATGCTGACTCCAATCAGCCTTACTTCTTCTTTCAATTGCTCACTATCTAATAGCTCTTCTGCAACTTTATATATTTCAAGCTGAGTACCAATATAATAATTTAATGTTTTACTTCTTGTATGATTTTCAAAATCCTTAGTTTTAAATTTAAGTGTTACAGTTTTTCCACTGACATTTTTTCTATTTAAAATCTCTTCAATTTCAAAAGAAAATTCTTTAATGTATTCTCTCAATTCTTCTTTATTCTTAGTATCGAATTTTAAGGTCCTTTCTTTTCCTATAGATTTTCTTTCGCGAATTAACTCGACTTTTCTATTATCAATTCCTCTTATTCTATCGTATATCTCAATACCATTCTTGCCTAGATACTCTATATAAAATTCTTTAGGCATCTTATATAATTCTTCAATATAATATATCCCCATATTATTTAGCTTTGCTACTGATACTTTACCTAAACCATGAACCTTAGATATAGGAAGAGGAAATAATATATCAGGAATCATTTCTTTTCTTATTTCTTTGATTCCATTTGGTTTATTCCATTCAGAAGCAAGCTTTGCTAAGAATTTATTATAAGATATACCAATAGATAAAGTTAAACCAACTTCCTTAAATACTCTATTTTTAATATACCTTGCTGCTTCAATTCCATCTTTTATTTTTCCTTGAGACAAATCTAAGAAACCTTCATCAATGGATACAGGTTCGACTAGTGGAGTAACTTCATTAAATATTTCAAATATCTCCTGAGATACTTTAGCATACTTTCCATATCTTCCAGATACAAATATTCCATTTGGACATTTCTCTCTGGCCATGAACATCGGCATAGCTGAATGAACGCCGTATTTTCTTGCTTCATAAGAACAAGTTGATACTACTCCCCTTTCACTTATCCCGCCTACTATAACGGACTTACCTTTAAGATCTGGATTATCCCTTTGCTCAACAGATGCAAAAAAAGCATCCATATCTACGTGCAATATTACATTATCCATTTTTATAAAATCACCTCTTTATGATTAACTGATTCTTAATATTTAATTGGTCATGCATAGATAAAAAACATTAAATCTAAAATTACGCGATAATTCACCGAAAGTAGAAACATTGTTATTTCGCAGGACTATGAAAAATGTTTCTGCTTTGTAGTTGAATTTCATCGTATAAATCTAGCTTATAATTGTTTATATATAAACAATTTGCACCGTTTTTTTATATAGCTTATAAAAAAATCTGTACATTATTATACAAAATAATCTATAAGTATTTTAACATACAAATCATTAGTTAATGAAACAATAATATATGGTATAAATCTTACATTTATATTAATTGCTATACATATTAAAAAGTTAGCTAATTTTATTTGACATATGGTATAATAATAAAGTATTTTAAGTATAATAGCGTTATTAGCGATATTTTTATGTAAAGGAGTAATTATTATGGGTCTTAAAGAAAAAATAGGTAGTAAATTCAGTAACTATTTCCAAAATGCTTATATGGAAAAGTATGGTGACAGAATTACAAGCATATCTGGAACTGTTTTATCTGTAAAGCTTATTGAAAAAAGTTATGTTATCTTCAATAGATTAATGGTTGAAATGGTTATAAAACCTGAAGTTGGAAAAAAAGTTGTTAAGTGTTGGTATAAAAAGAATAGATGGTTTAAAAAACCTGAATTCATTGCTGTAAAGCAAGGTAACAAAGTTATTGTTATGGGTGTTACAGGTGATAAGGATAGTAAGAAGGAAAATTCTCAGGAAGTTCAAATATTTAACCTATTAAATCTTACAACTAAGAAAGACTTAGTGCCAATAGATCATAGCCAAATAAAAAAATCACGTCAACAAGCAAACAATATGATGAGAAGATAAAAAAAGGGCTAAGCCCTTTTTTTATTTTGTTTTTATTAATAAATATACACTGTTAATAAATGCTATTATCCCTGAAAAGAATAGAACTATAAGCCATTGATTAAGAGATAATGCTACTGTATGAAATACATTTTGTAAAAATGGTACATATAAAACTGAGCACATTAGTGATATAGATATTAAAACAGCTCCAACTAAATAAGGATTTGTAAATAATTTAATTTGGAATATGGAGTATCTTTCTGATCTACATTCAAATACGTGTATTAATTGAGATAAAACTAATGTACATAATGCTAAAGTTCGGCATGTTTCTAAATTCATCTTGTAATATCTTCCTACCATAAATGATAGTAAAGTACACAATCCTATTAATGTTCCTCTTATTACTATTTTTTCAACTAATCCTCTTGCAAATATACTTTCCTTTTTCTCTCTTGGAGATTGTCTCATTATATCTTGCTCTGGCGGATCAACTCCAAGAGCTATTGCTGGAAGTCCATCTGTAGCTAGATTTACAAGTAAAATTTGTATTGGGCTTAATGGATTAGGTAGATAGAACAAAGTAGCCAAAAACATTGTTAATACTTCTCCAAGGTTACAAGATAGTAAGTATCTTATAAATTTTCTTATGTTATCATATATTATTCTTCCTTCTTCGACAGCTGCAACTATAGTTGAGAAATTATCATCCATAAGAATCATAGATGATGCTTCCTTCGTTACATCTGTACCCGAAATTCCCATTGCAACTCCTATATCTGATTCCTTAATAGCAGGTGCATCATTTACACCATCGCCTGTCATTGCAACGATATTTCCTTTTTTCTTAAAAGCCCTTACAATTCTTAACTTATGGTTAGGTGAAACCCGCGCAAAAACTCTTACTTTTTTTATTCTTCCCTCTAATTCTAAATCACTTATAGCCTCGATTTCATCACCTGTCATTACCTGATCTGCTGTATTACATATGTTCAAAGATTTTGCTATTGCAAGTGCAGTATTTTGATGATCTCCTGTTATCATTATAGGTTTTATTCCTGCAAGTTTGCATTTTAAAACTGCATCTCTAGCTTCTTCTCTTGGTGGATCAATACTTCCTGCTATACCTATAAAAATTAAATTCTGCTCTAACTTATCACTTTTTGTTAGATTATCTTCCTTATATGCTGCTGCTATACATCTAAGTGCTCTAGATGACATTGCTGTAATAAAATCACTAACTTGCTTTTTCTTTTGATATGTGAATGGTTTTATTTTGTTATTCTCTAGTATAAATTCACATCTATCTATTACTCTTTCAGGAGCTCCCTTAACGTAACATGTTTCATTTGCTCCCTCCTTAGCGCCTTCCTTGATTATAACCGACATCATCTTTCTATTTGAATCAAATGGTATATCATATATCCTATTTGCATCATTTATAAAATCTTCTAAATCATTAACATCATTAAAGAACATATTTATTAGTGCAGTTTCTGTTGGATCACCATGAAGTGCTTCACTCATTTTTTTCTTCGTAAAATCATAATTACAGTCATTACAATATACAAGAGCTTTCATGAACTTTGTATAATTACTTAGCTTCTCTTTTTCAAGTTCATGAATTCTGCCATTTAAATATACTTCTTTTACAGTCATCTTATTTTGAGTTAATGTTCCTGTCTTATCAGAACATATTACAGATGTACATCCTAGTGTCTCTACAGCTGGAAGTTTTCTTACGAGCGCATTTTTCTTAAGCATTCTAGACACACCTAGAGCTAGTGAAACAGTAACAATAGCAGCTAGACCTTCTGGAATTGCAGCAACCGCCAAGCTAACGCCAAGTAAGAACATCTCTGTTATATCATTTCCTCTAATTATTCCCATTGCAGTAACAATTGCACATATCACAAGGCAAATTACAACTAGTACTTTCCCTAGAGAGTCTAATCTTTTATTTAAAGGGGATTTTTCTTCTTCAATATTTTGAATTAAGTCTGCAATCTTCCCCATTTCAGTATTCATTCCTATGCAATCAACTTTAAATAACCCTTTTCCTTTTACTACAGTAGTTCCCATAAATCCTTCGTTATTCTTCTTTGTCTTTTTACCATCAGCTTTATATGGATTGGCTTCTTTGTTTACACCAACTGACTCACCTGTTAATAGTGATTCATCAACGACTACTGATGAACTTTCTATAAAGAATCCGTCAGCAGGTATCCTATCTCCAGCCTCCAAAATAACAATATCCCCTATTGTTAAGTAGATAGAATTTATAATCTGTATACTTGAATCCCTCAAGACTTTACATGTAGGTGCCGCTAATTCTTTCAGCGCTTCTAAAGATTTCTCTGTTTTAAATTCTTGGACAAACCCTAGTATTGCATTAATAACTATTATTATAAGTATTGTAATGGCATCTGCCTTATCTCCAATTATCCCGGAAATTATAGTAGATGCAATTAACACCCAAACAATGAAGTCATTAAATTGAGATAGAAATATTTTGAATGCTGATGCTTTATTATGGTGCTTCAATTCATTAAGTCCAAAGTTCTTAATCCTCTTTTCCGCTTCCTTAGTGCTAAGACCAGATGTCAACTCTTTTTCCTGTACCACAACTTTTCCTCCTAAATATAGAACTTTATATAATATATATATTTTCCATTACAAAAGTTATGCACATTTAAAAATAAAAGTGCGCAGCACTTATAAATTCTTATCACCTTTTAAAAAAAAGTGCTTTAGCACTTATAAATTCTTTTCACCTAAAAAAAATAAAAGTACTGTGGTTCTTACTAATTCTTTTCACATTAAATAAAAATATTATGGAACATGCTAAATATACAAATAAATATCAGAACCTCAATCCACTATATTAATTCCCAGTTATTTCACATCTAGATGCCCAACCTAAAGTAAAAAAATATATTTTTAATTATTAACCAGAAATGAAGGTCTTGCTTTTGTGGAAGTGTTGCATTGAGTATTTAGCTGTAGATATTTCCTTAGTAGAAGTTGTTACGTTTTTGCTTGTCACGAGCTTGCCTCGGGAACATGCAAGAATTGTGCAACTTCTGCTATTGGAAATTCACAGATAAATACTCCAGCAACCTGGAACAAATGCATGACCTTCATTTCAGTATTTACATATGTAATTTTATTCTTATTTTAGGTATCTAGTGCACAATACCTTTATTGTTTTAAAAAAAGAAAAAATCCCCTAAAGGATTTTTTCTTTTTAGTTATTTATTTCATTGAGTTAACTACATTTGTAAGTGGTGGTATTACTTGTTTCTTTCTTGATAGAACTCCTGGTAAAAATGCCATTGAATCTACTAATTGAATATTAAATGTCTTTTCAACATAATCATGTCTTTCACCTGCAACTAGCACTTGTGAACCTTCTTTTAATATATCTGTTAATAGTAACATTACTACAGCATAACCTTTGCTATCTGCTTCACTCTTCATGTAACTTAACATTTCATCTTTTAGTGGCATAAATCCATCGATGTCCATTGTGTTTACTTGAGCTACTCCAACTCTTGATTCTCCCATATTAAAAGGCTTAAAGTCCTGATTAAATATTTGAGATACAGTCTTTCCTTTTAAAGAAGTTCCAGCTTTAAACATTTCTTTTGCAAATTCTTCTAAACTTGAAATGCCAGCTATCTTAGCTAACTTATGACATATATCTTTATCTTGTTCTGTACAAGTTGGGCTCTTGAATAATAATGTATCTGAAATTATTGCACCACACAATAATCCAGCCACCTCTTTAGGCGGTGTTATATTACGTTCAAAAAAGCTTTTTCCAACTATAGTTGAAGAACTTCCTAGTGGTTCATTTCTAAAGAATATAGGGTTACTTGTTTGTATATCAGCAACTCTATGGTGATCTATAATTTCAAGTACTTCAGCATCTTCTAATCCATCAACTGATTGGCCTCTTTCATTATGGTCTACTTGAATAACTTTTTTCTTATGCTTTGAAATAAGGTGATATCTTGAGACTGTTCCTATTACTCTTCCATCTTCATCAGTTACAGGATAGCTATGATATCTAGTTTCAGCCATAATATCTTTGATATCATCAACTAAATCATCTTTAGAAAATGATATTAAATCTTTAGTAGCCATAACATGACTTACAGGTATACTTTGAATTAATAATCTTGAAGCTGTGAAAGAATCATGAGGCGTACTTATTATAGTAACTCCTTTTTCTTTAGCTTTAGAAAGTAAATTTTCAGCAAGTTTATGTGCTCCTGTAATTATTATTAATGATGTATTGATATCAATTAAAGCTTCTTGTACATCTGGTCTATCTCCTACAATAGCAATATCACCTTTATCTACAATTTCTTTTAAACTGTCTGGCTGCATTGCTGTAACAGCAATTTTCCCTTGGAATGTCTTACAGTTCTCATTTATATATACACTAGTAGCAGAAAGCGTATCTAATATATTCTCAATTGATGTATTACTTTTTCCTAATATATTATTATCCCATATATCCATAAATGATGAAGTTAAGTTTGAAATTGAAAGAATTCCCACTAATCTACTATCATTTCCAACTACAGGTAGTGATTTTAAATGATTGTCTCTCATTATATTCCATGCTGCTTTTAAAGAAATATTAGAAGTTATTGGCCCAATTGTATCAATATCTAAATCTTCTACTTTTAATCTAACTGTTTCTAAAAGTCTTGGAGCCTTAACACCAAAATAATCTAATATAAATTGTGTTTCTGCATTTACATTTCCTAATCTCACAGGTATAGCTGGAATATTACCAGTCTTATTTTTAAACTCTGCGTAACCATATGCAGCACAAATAGAGTCTGAATCAGGATTTTTATGTCCAGTTACGTAAACTACATTTTCCAAAATAATTCCTCCTAAATTTTTGTTTTACTTTAGTACATTAGGCACATAAAAATAATGAATTTGTTATTTTTTTGATTGTGCCTTATATAAATTGACATATTAGAACAAGTATATTACTTAATTCACACATATTTATTTTACTTATAAAGTTAATTATTGTAAAGCGTTAATTGTATTTACAATATTATTTACAAAAAAATACTCTGCGAATAACTTTCTGCAAACTAAAAAAATTAGATATAATTGTTGAATATATTGGAAATTATACTCTTCCTCTTCAGCAAACATATATCTAATTTATCTAAAACTCATATTATTCTTATTTTAATTATCTCATATTATTTATCATACTCCAAAGATCATCCGCTGTAGTTACAGCCTTTGAACTAAGTTGAAAAGCTCTTTGTGTAAGTACTATATCTGAAAATGTTTCTCCTGCATCTACATTTGAACCTTCTAACATACCTTGTTCTATATTATAGTTACTACTTAGTGCAACTTGTGCATCTGAACTTGGAACAAAATAACTATTTCCTATAGGTATAAAGCTCTTATCACCTATAGCTGTAAAGACAGGAATTGTACCTATTTTAGTTGCTTGTCCATCAACTTCCATAGATATTCCTCCATCTTTATCTATAGACATCTTCTCCCTATCTAGCGCTGGATTTCCCTCTGAAAATCCATTCTCATATTGAACATAAACTTTAGTTCCATTTGAGTCTACTAAAGCTCCATTCGAATCTATTTTAAAATTACCATCTCTAGTATATACTATGCTTCCATCTTCCTTTGAAAGTGCAAAATATCCTTTTCCATCTATAGCAAGATCTGTTTTTTGACCTGTTGTTAAGAGATTTCCTTGTTTGTTATTAGCATAATTTACCCCTAATTTAACTCCAGTTCCAGTAATCGCCTTTTTTTCCACAAGTGGTGTTCCTCTTCTATCAAGTGATTCAGTTAACAAGTCTTTAAAATTTATATCTGTACTCTTATAACCTGTTGTTGAAATATTAACTAGGTCATTAGAAAGATAATCTAGCTTCTCTTGATACGCATTCATTCCACTCTTTGCTGTAGCAAAAATATTAAACATAATTTTCCTCCTTTACATTAGGCAAAATCAATAAATTTCTCTTAACCACTTTGAACATTTTATTTTCTCTAATTTGCCTTATCCTATTATACTCGACCTAATTCACTTGCCGCCTTTTGTACTGTTTCATCCTGCATTTTTACAAACTTTTGGTTTGTTTCAAATTGTCTTTTTATTTCCATAAGTTTTACTAGCTCTGTTGATGGATCAACATTTGAGCTTTCAAGAAAGTTCTGTCTTACATTTACTTTTGCATTATAAATAGGGTTATCCATAGTGCTATAATTATCACCAATTGGTTCTAAATTATTATAATTTTGAAAGTCTGCTGTTAATAACTTATCTGCTGCTCCAACTCCATCGATATTAATATTGTTATCAGCGTCTATTGAAAACTTTGAATCGCCAACATATATTGGTTCTCTTGCACCTGTAGAGTTATTTATTCCTAATACTTGTGATCCATCGTTTGTTATTAGATATCCTTGATTATTGATCTTGAAATTTCCGTCTCTTGTATAAACTTCTTTATTTCCATTTTGAGCTACAAAAAATCCTCTACCATCTATAGCAAAATCTGTCATGCTATCTGTTGATTTAAATGCTCCTTGTGTAAAAACTGTTTCAACATCATTAACTTTTACACCCATATTTAAATTTCCAATGTCATTTTTAACGTATTTATCTCCTACAAGCTTTTGTCTGTTAGATATCATCACATCTTCAAAGCTACTTTTTGTAAGCTCACGTTTTTTATATCCTGTATTATTAACATTAGCTATATTATTAGTTACTACTTCCTGATCATTTTGAAGCGCTATTAATCCTGAAACAGAAGTATAGAATCCTCTTATCACTTTAATTGTCCCCTTTCAAAATAGATTTACGTTCGCTTTCATAAATCATACCTAAAGCTCTAGCCTTTTCCTCTATCTGGCTATCCGAAAGACTAGCAGTATATTTATATCCAAACATAAATATAACTCCTAAAACCAATCCTATCCCTATACCCAATAAGATCTTCCTATCCATGAGAAATATAAATTTATTTTTTATTTTTTGAATAAGCCTTTTACTAATAATACTTCCCCCTTACTCACAGATAATTCGCGACATATTTCATCTTCTGTTAACCCTGCATTTAAAAGTCTTTTTATGCTCTGAGTCTTGTTACTATCCGCACTTTCTGAAAAATTAATTTCAGATATCACTCCAATTTCTTCGTCTATATCAGTATCTGTTAAAGATTCAGTATATTCTTCATCTAGATCCATTATACTATCATCCACAATGTACAGCCTTTTAGATTTTTTATGATCTTCTCTATCTTCGCCATAATTTATACTGTCATCTATATCATATTTATCTAGAAAATCTTCAATTTCTAGATCTTCTTTATTTTCGTATCCTTCTTCACCATTCTTAAGCTCTTTTAAATCACTTTTTATTTTAATAATTTCTTCCTGTAATTCAGTTAGACTTTCTGCAATATCTCTTCTTAAAAGTCCTATTTCCATTTTATAATCATTTAATTCCTCTTTACTATCTTGTAACACACTTTGAAATGATATATTTAATGCATCATTTTCTTTATTTATATTATTTTCTCTCTTGATAACACGATAATTATAAACTATTAAACTGAATCCTATTATCAGTAATATTAATGGCATAAAACACCTCTGTTCAATGCACAATGCTCAATTCACATTTCACAATGCACAATTATTTGTTAAATTCACACTGCTCAGTTCACAATGCATAGTTATTTATTGAATGCACAATACACATTTATTCATTTGCAGTTTTCAGTCCACAATTTATTATGCCACACTTCATGTTATATTTTCACACTTCGAAAATATATTTAATTTTTTAAGCCATAGCAAAATGTAATTCCAACTTTTTATATTCCAGTGCTTAAATTTTTAACGATTATCTACAACTCACAATCTCTTTTAACCTAATCAACACATATATCTCTGTCCAATCTTAATTATGCAATTTGAATTGTAAATTGTGCACTGTGAATTATATATTAATCAATATAATGCAATTTTCTCATGCACTCTCTCAAGCTACTAATAGCTCTACTATGTAATTGGCAAACTCTAGATTCGGAAACGCTTAATACTGTTCCTATCTCTTTTAAAGTTAATCCCTCATAATAATAAAGATTTAATACTATTCTATCTTTTTCTTTAAGAAGATCAATTGCCTTTGTTAAAATCTCTAGTTGCTCCTTATCTTGTAAGTAAGCATCAGGACTTGGACTATTTTTATCTTCTATAATTCCAATAAGGTTTACATCCTCATCATCTGAAAAAATTACATTTTCCAGTGATACCATTGAAATATAATTTATGTAATTTTCAATTTCTCCTACTTCACTTATAGATATCCCAAGATTTTTTGCAATCTCATCATTAGTAGGTTCCCTTAATAGTTCTAACTGCAATGTGTCTATCGCTTTATTGTATCTATTTAGTTTGTCCATTGCCCCTTTAGATATAGGTCTATTTTTCCTCAGCTCATCTATCATAGCACCTTTTATTCTTATAGACGCATATGATGAAAATTTCATTCCTTTCGTATTGTCAAACTTATTTAACGCATCCATAAGCCCAACCATACCGTAACTAACTAAGTCCTCATATTCCATGTATTTGTTCTTTCCAAACATAACCCTCGAGGCAATATACTTTACTAACGGGATATATTCTTGTATGATCTGCTCTTTTCCATCAACGTCTTTTAATGCGTGCATATCCTTATTACCTCCCCATAAACTCATTTCTCAATTTATATTCGCAAACTCTTTCAATTTTTACTTTTAAGCCATTAGAACAAAACTGGCCTTAAAAATCCAAAATTTAATTCACTAAATTTACATATTAGCTCTTTGCCTTCTCATTATTTCGAAAAGCTCTTGAATCATTTTTTCACTTTGAGCTGGAGTAATATCAATAAATCTTAATCCACACAATTTTTCTTTATCTGGAGTGTTTTCAATTCTTACAATATCACACTTAATTTCGACTTCAATTTTGCTTAATTTTAAGCTAACCAATATCAAATCTTCTTTAGTAATTTCTTCATTTATTTTAAATTTTAATCCACCAGCACTCAAATCAACCATTAATCCATCTTTATAAGGTATCTTAGGAATATCTTCCTCATCGATTCCAGTAATTTTTTTATATTGAACTGGATTTAATAACCCAACTCTGAAAAAATTCCTTCTTTGTATTTTTACAATATTAAATGGTGTTGAGATTTTATAATATATTATGCTTCCTTCTTTACCTCTTGAAATCACTTCGCATGAAAAATTAAAGCATCCATTTTCACTTAAGTAAGTATTCAATTCGATCTTTTCCCCTGAATGAAGCATTAAATAATCACCGTCACAAACGGGAACATTCATTTTTAAAAAGTCATCCTCTACATCCATTATTAGAGCTTTATATGCTTTTTCTCCAATTATTACTTCCACTCTATCATTAACTTTCAAGTTAAAATTAAGCACCTTAAAATCCTCCTATGAAAATATATTAAATAATCTCTTAAACATTCCTCTTGCTCCATCTGATGTATCCACTTCTTGTCCTAAAAGTTTCGAAGCTATTTTTTCTATATCTTTAGATGCATCACAATTAGGATATAATATAACAAAAGGTTTTTGCTGCCTAACACTTTGTACTAATTTTTTATCTTCTAATATGCATCCCAAATATTCAACATCTATCTTTAAAAATTTAGTGACTGCCCTATTAAATTTATTATAAGTTTCTTCACCTTCCTCTTTAGTAAAGGCTTTATTTACAATTATTTTTGCCTTAGTCTTAAGATTATAGTGATCTGTCGCTTTAATTAAACTATATCCATCTGTTAACGACGTAGGCTCAGGAGTAGTTACAATAATCAACTCTTCCGAAGCTGCTATAAAAGATAAGACATCTTTATTAACTCCAGCTCCTGTGTCCATTAATATATAATCATACTCATCTAACATTTCAAGTTTTTCTATAAATAATTTCTTTTGATCTTCTTCTAATTCTTGAGCTTTGCTTAAAGCTGATCCTGCTGGAATTAAATCAACTCCATTGGTTCCTGTTATAATTATATCCTTTATTTCCAAACCAGTAAATATAATATCAAATATATTATACTTGGGATATAATCCCATCAATACATCATCATTTCCCATGCCTAAATCAGCATCAAAAATCAAAACTTTCTTTCCTTTGTTTTGAAGTAATATTGCTAAGTTCACAACAAAATTACTTTTTCCAACTCCACCTTTTCCAGACGTTACTGTTATAATTTTTGTAGTTGTTTTATTTATTTCTTGTTCTTCATTGTTAATCAATTTTCGTAATGATTCAGCCTGATCTAGCATAGAATCTCCTCCCCTAGGATAAAATTAGCAATTTCTTCCTTTGTAGGCACCATTATATCATCTGGAACATTTTGCCCTATAGTTACAAAACTAACTGGTTTATTAGCAATTTTAGCAATATTATATAAAGAACCATACACAGTAGTTTCATCAAGTTTAGTAATAATGATATTATCATACTCAAGTCCTGAATAACCTGTAAGTATCGATTTTATATCACTATTTTTAGTAGTTGCACTTATTACCATATTTACATGGTCAGGATTTGCTTTTTGCACGAATGCTCTAAGCTCTGAAATTTGCATAGCATTTTTGCTGCTTCTTCCTGTAGTATCTATAAGAACAACGTCACAGTTACTCATTGCTTCAATCGCATCTTCCATTTCCTTCATTGTAATTACAACTTTAAATGGTATATTCATTATTTCTGCATATGTTTTAAGTTGCTCAATAGCTCCAATTCTATATGTATCTACTGTAATTAATCCTACCTTCTTTTTTTCGATAAGTGCAAGTCTTCCAGCAAGCTTTGCTATTGTAGTTGTTTTACCTACACCAGTTGGCCCTACTAATACAACGCGCCCATTCAAGCTCTTAGTAGATACTAAGATATCTCTCTCAAAAACTTCTCTTAAAACTTCTACTTCATTTAAAGTCTCGCCAGAATTTATATTCTCTACTGACTCTATAACTCCATCTTGCAATTCTTCATCAATGTCCAAACTTTTTAATCTTTCTTTTATAAAGTTTACTGATACATCTTCGTTAGAAGTATTTTTTATAACCTTGCTTAACAGACTCTTTAATTCATTAACTTCTTTATGTATTGATTCTATATTCGCCTCATTATTTATAGCCTTATCTATATAATCCATGCCCTTTTGTTCTTTACTGCTATTTTCCATTTTTGTAGAACTACTTTTAATTTCTTGTTTATTAATATTTTCTTCGTATCTATTATTACTAGACGCTTCCTTTTCAAGATTAGCATTATGTTCTAATATCCTATCTCTTATGGTATCAGCCTTAGGAATTTCTCTCAAATCTTTTGAAACTGATACTTCATCCTGCATTAACTTTTTAATACTTTCTAATGAATTCTGAAACTCTTCATCCATTTTATTGTACTTACTACTGTACTTATTAGAACTACTATTATCATCACTTTGTGAATTTTCAATAGCTGCTGTAACCTCTATTACTTTCTTAGAAAATAAGCCTTTAAATCCTGGTTTTCTAACCTTTCTCTGACTTATTATAATAGCATCTTTTCCTAGTTCATATCTAATCCGAGTCAAACCTTCGTTCATATTTGCTACGAGATACTTTTTTATAATCATCTATATTCTTACGACTCCTTCACTATTAATTTGAACATCATTAGGTACTTCATTTAAAGAAATTACCATAATGTGAGGAAATACCATTTCAATTAGCTTTCTAAATACAGGTCTTATATTTGGTGAAACAAGTATAAGAGGCTGATTGTTGTAAAAATAAACTGATTCTACAGTATTCTTAATTCCTGTAAGTATTTTTGTAGTTGTATCTGGATCTACTGTTGGGAATGATCCTTGCACTGATTTCTGAGTATTATTTGCTATTATCTCTTCTATACCTGGATCCAAAGTTACTACTGTAATTGTTCTATTTTCATCAACCACTTGATTACAAATAGTTCTAGCTAATGAGAATCTAACATATTCTGTTAGGACCTCTAAATCTCTAGTATTTTTAGCGTTATCTGCTAAAGATTCCATTATCGTAACAATATCCTTAATCGGAACTTTTTCTCTAAGTAAATTTTGTAGTACTTTTTGAAGTTCTCCGATACTTAGTAGATCTGGAATAAGTTCTTCAACAACCGCACTATATTTTTCGTTCGCATTATCAACAATAAGTTTAACCTCTTGTCTTCCAAGCAATTCATATGAATGACTCTTTATCGTTTCAGTTAAGTGAGTTACCATTACTGTTGTTGGATCAACTACGGTTAATCCCTTAATTTCAGCTTCTTCCCTTTGATCTTTATTTATCCATACTGCTGGAAGACCAAAAGTTGGCTCAATTGTCTTTATACCTGGCATATCTGAATTTTCTCCTGTTGGATCCATGCAAAGAAGCATACTTGGCATTAATTCTGAAGAAACAACCATGGTTCCTCTAATTTTTACTATGTACTCATTTGTCTTTAATTGAAGATTATCTCTGATTCTTATAGGTTGAACAACAATACCCATTTCTATAGCACATTGTCTTCTAACAGATGCAATTCTTTGAAGTAAATCTCCACCTGATGCCTCATCTGCAAGAGGTATAAGTCCATATCCAATTTCAACCTCCATTGGCTCTACAGAAATCAAATTCATAACATTTTCCGGCTCTTTACGTTCTGCTTGAATAATTTCTTCTTCTTCTGATACAAATTCCTGTATCTCTTTAGCAGCCACATCTTTATAAAGTAAGTAGGTTAATACTCCCATTGCTAAAGATGCTGTAAAAAATGGAATTTTAGGCATGCTAGGTATAATACCTAAAAACAACATTATAGCGCTGGCAATTCCTGTAGCTACTGGAAAAGCTGTCAATTGAGCAGATAATGTATTTCCTAAATTCTCTTCACTTCCTGAACGTGTTACCAAAATACCTGAAGCCGTAGATACTAGTAGCGCTGGAACCTGGCTCACAAGACCGTCTCCAACAGATAAAATGGTATATGTTTGAGCGGCAGTCGCAGCCGTCATATTTTTCTGAAGTACTCCAATGATAATTCCACCTATTATATTTATAATAGTAATTACAATACCAGCTATTGCATCACCTTTAACGAACTTAGACGCACCATCCATAGCCCCATAAAAATCAGCTTCTGATTGAAGGTCTTTTCTTTTCTTTTTTGCCATAGCTTCATCTATTATTCCAGAGTTTAAATCAGCATCAATACTCATTTGCTTACCTGGCATTGCATCAAGTGTAAATCTTGCAGATACTTCTGCAACTCTTCCTGCACCATTAGTAATAACCATAAATTGAATTACTACTATAATCAAAAATATTATAATACCAACTACATAATTACCACGTATAACAAAGTTTCCAAATGCTGTTATAATAGTTCCTGCATCTGCTTCTGTAAGTATTAGCCTTGTTGATGAGATGTTAAGTGCCAATCTAAATAATGTTGTAACCAGCAATAATGTAGGGAAGACTGAAAGCTGCAATACATTAGTTGTGAACATTGTAATTAAAATTATGATTATTGAAATTGTTATATTTAAAGCTAAAAGTAAATCTATTACCTGTTTAGGTAAAGGTATTATTATCATAAGAACTATCGCTATAACACCAAATGCAATTAATACATCTAGATTATCTTTTACCTTTAATTTTCTATTGCCAAACTCCAAAGATCAAACCTCCCTTTTTTGTCAATGCACAATTCACAGTTTTTATTGTGCATTTAAATTTTATTTCTTCTTAAGTTTCATTACTACTACTAAAATTTCTGCAACAGCTTGATATAAATCTTGTGGTATATCATCATCTATTTCTACCCTATCATACATAAGCCTTGCAAGAGGCTTATTTTCAATAACCGGGACTTCATTTTCTTTCGCAATACTTTTTATTTTAAATGCTACATAATCAGCACCCTTTGCTACAATCTTAGGTGCCTCCATATCTTTTCCTTCTTCATATTTTATAGCAATAGCTAAGTGAGTAGGATTTGTTATTACAACTGTAGCATCTGCAACAGATTGCATCATTCTTTTCATTCCTAATTCCCTTTGCCTTTGCTTAATTTTCCCTTTTAGCTTAGGATCTCCTTCAGATTGTTTGTATTCATCTTTAATTTCCTGCTTAGTCATTCTCATCTCTTTATTATGCATTCTAACTTGTAAAAAGTAATCAATAGCTGCAATAATTACCAATACAATGCATATCTGCTTAAATATTCCCACAACTAAATTTTTAACTTCCTCGCTTAGGGAAGGTAGATATAAATTTGAAATTCCCAGTATACTCTGATAATTTCCTGATATGTATTTATAACAAATAATTGATATTATAGTTATTATAATTAAATTTTTAGATAAGTCTACCATGCTTCTTTTTGATATCATGTTCTTCAAACCATTTAAAGGATTTAACTTTCCAAATGATGGTTTTAAAGGTTCAGCAGTTATTATAAAACCTGTTTGCAGCAAACTTGCAATAATTCCTCCAACCATTATAGGTAATGCAAAGGGCAATAAATAACTTCCTATCTTTATAACAGTAGTAATTGCTAAATTAGAAATAGTTGCATTATCAAAATCTTTTATCATGGGAAAATTCAAAAAATAGATCAGAACATCTTTAAATCCACTTGTTAACATCCCCCATAAAGATGATATTAATAACGTACAAATAACCATTGTAATTGCTACAGATACATCCTTACTTCTTGCTATTTGTCCTTTATTTCTAGATTCTGACTTTTTCTTAGGTGTTGCTTCTTCAGTTTTATCATCACCAGCAAAAATTAGAACTAAAGGTACCACAGGTATCAAATTAACTATTTCCCGGAAAATACTTGGTAGATTGTATATAGCTGTTCCAATTAACTTCAACATTAATGGAAGCAATATAATATATGTAATAAGTCCTAATAAATTTTTTATAGGCATCCCAAAAATCATAATTGGAATTGTTGGCACTGTTCTAGAAATCAATCCCAAACACACGTCAGTTATAACAATTATCAAAACTATTGGTATTGCTATTTTCACACCTAAAGCAAAATAGTCAAAAATAGTCTTCATAACCCCCATTAAGGTTTCTTGATAGACTATAGTTTTACCAATAGGCACTATCTTTGTGCTTTCCACCAGCATATTTATAACAACATGATGTCCATCAACTATAAAAAAGAAAGCTAACGAAACAAAATATGATAAATTTCCAAGTAAAGTCGATGTAGTCTGAGTTGTTGGATCTAGCACTGATACCATTGAGAAACCTGCATGAATATCCATCCATTCTCCAGCAAGCTTTACCACTTGGAAAATCAAATTAGTTATATATCCTAATATTAAACCAGACATTATCTCACTTATAGCATAAAACACCAGCATGTAGCCACTATTTAAAGCACTCAATGTAGAATGATCTATCCCTGCTACAATTCCAAATGATAATATAAGTGAAAATACTCCTTGCATAATTTGTGGTGTTCCAGCTGGGAAAAATATTTGAACAGATATAAAATATGAGGTTATTCTCAAAAAAATTAGAAATAATGCAAGAAAGTAGGATACATCCACCATACAGTCCTACCCCCTATGTAATAACTTTTGAAATCAAATCAAAAATCCTATTTGTGAAAGACATAATTGTTTCAAGCATCCAACTCCCCAAAAATATTCCAACAATTGCTGCTGCTATTAATTTAGGAACAAAAGTTAATGTCTGCTCTTGTATTTGAGTTGTAGCTTGTATAATACTTATTGCTAACCCCAATACTAGAACTACTATTAATATAGGGGCTGATACTTTCGCCGCTGTTATTATTGTATCCTTAACTACAGCATTAAGCATTGTCTGCGTCATCTTATTTCACCTCACATAAAACTCTGTATCAAAGATTTCACCAGTAAATACCAGCCATCTACCATTACAAATAATATCAATTTAAAAGGTAATGATACCATTGTAGGAGGTAGCATGAACATACCCATAGACATTAAAACACTGGATACTACCATATCTATAACTAAGAACGGTAAATATATTAAAAATCCTATTTGAAAGGCTGTCTTTAATTCACTTATCGCAAATGCTGGGATTAATGTTGTAAATGAAACATTCTCTTTTGTTAAATTTTCTTTATCTACTCCACCTATTTCAACAAATAACTCTAAATCCTTTTCCCTCGTTTGTTTGAGCATAAATGATTTTAGAGGTTTAGATGCCTCTTCAAACGCTTGATCCTGAGTTATTTTATTCTCCAAATATGGTTGTATTGCTTTAGTATTTACCTCATTATAAACAGGTTGCATAATAAATAAAGTCAAAAATATAGCAAGCCCTGTCAATATTTGATTTGGAACAGCTTGTTGCACTCCCATTGCACTCTTAAGAAATGAAAACACCACCACTATTCTTGTAAAAGATGTCATCATTATCACTATTGATGGCAATAATGATAATATCGTAAAAAATATCAATATTTTAATACTCGATACATAATCCTGCGGTGTGCTATTTCCGTCTCCAAAAGATACATTTAATTGCGGCACGCTTGTACTACTTGGAGCTGCAGATGCACTTATAGTGCAAAATATCATAATCCCAAGAGCCATCATGAAGGTAAATGCAATTCTCTTTTTATTATTTTTCATGCTTCTCTTCCTTTGATTTTATATTCTTTGTAATCTTAGAAAAGTTCTTTTTCGATTTTAATACTAAATTAGTATAATATTCTGCCATTTCCTGCGATGCTTTCTTCTTATCTTCTTCAATATTATCAATTTCTTCTTTTGATAACTCTGATAATTTTTCCATATGCCCTGCAGTACTAGTCATTATATATCCTTTTTCTCCGATTTTAACTATTAATATAGAATTATCTTTTGTTACTTGTACTCTTTCAATAACCTTAATATATTTATTATTATTAATAACATTAAATTTTGAATTTGCTAACTTAAAACTTAAAAATATTAATCCTAAAGTAACTCCCAAGGCCAAAATAAGCTGTACAATCATTCCTAAAAATCCAAAATTCATATCTCTTACCTACTGAATTATCATACTTTTAAATCTAACATCAGTAATCTTGCCTTTTGTTAAATCCTTATTAATAGAATCAATTAATTGTCTTTTTATAGCATCCCTATTCGCTACATTATTTAAATAATCAGCCTTTTGGCTCTTAAAGAAAAATATAATATCATCTCTTACAACTACTTGATTAGCTGTTAATTCTTCCTTTAGTTTAGTTTTAGTCTTATCATAACCTAAAGCAAGTTCTCCCTTAAAAAATCTTTTACCGCCTTCATCACCTAAATTTACTGTGAATTCAGCTAAATCCATATACTCATTTTCTACAACAACTTCCTGGGCATCTACTGTATTTTTAGTTTTCATGAATAAATACACTCCCCCAAAAGCTGCTGATCCTAATACTAATAATCCTAAAATAAATAAAACTATCATAAGACCTTTACTGCTTTTACCTGACTTTTCACCTTTTTCTTTTTCCTTACCTTTTCCTAAAGCCACTATTACCACTCCTTACCACTTGCAACGATTAAAGTATTAACCTTTTTATTATTAGCTTTATCTGATGTCTAGCCACTGTAACACTCCCATCTTCTATTAAAGTGGGATATAACAGTGGCACGACCCTAGATAAGTTTAACTAACCTTCAGTGGGAAATTTACCCTCAAGGGGCACCTAGAAATCTCCATCTGAAGCTAAGTTTCACTTTATTTTAATAAAATTTTATAATTATATTTTATAAGTAAATATTTTGTTTTTATATTTTATAACGGCCTGTCTAACTTCTTCTATGCTTTCAAGTACTATATATTTTCTTCCATTGGTTAATGTAATTATTGTTTCAGGCACTTCTTCTATTTTTTCTATATGATCTGCATTTAATATGAAGTGCTCATGGTTCATCCCAGTTACATCTATCATAAAATTCTCCCCCTTTAATAATAAACTGTACAGTTCACAATACACACTTAATTATTATTATATTCACTATATTATTTAAAGTATATAGGTTTTTGATAATACAATAACTTACCAATTGTGCATTGTGAATTGTGCACTATAAACCATATTACTAATTAAGTAGAATATTCTATTAATATTTTATTGCAAGTTGAGCTTTCACCCAACCTGCTTTAATATAATATTAACTATCTTTTATTATCTAGGTTATCTCATTAAACCAGTAATTGTTTGTAGAATTTCATCTCCTGTAGTTACCATCTTTGATGCAGCTTGGAAACTTCTAGTTGCTGTGATCATATCTGTAAATTGTTCTGTTAAATCTACATTTGAACCTTCAAGAGCTCCTTGAATTAATGATCCGAAACCACCTTGATTCCCTGTTGCAGTAGTTGTTGAAGATGATGTACTAGTATCTATCTTTCCAGTTTTATAAACTATAGGCCCTGAGTTAGAAGAATTTATGCACATATTACCACCAAGATCAGTCAATCCTTCTGGATTTTTAAAACTTGCCATAGCAATTTGACCAATTGCAGCTCTCTTACCATCTCCTAATACAGCAGTAATAATACCATCTTTTCCGATTTCAAATTTCTTAACAGGCTGTGTTACTGCATCTGCTGCACCTGGTGTCCCTGAAATAGTAACACTATCTGGTATTACTAAAGGTCTCATTGTATTATCAGACACTTTTAAATCTTTAGAATCTGCATTTACATAGTTAGCACCTATAACATTATTTGTTGAATCATAAGCTAAACTTTTAGCACCACTAGTTCCTCCATCATTTTTAGAACTAGTTAAATAATATCCCATTACCCTATGTCCGTCAGATGTTAATAAATTTCCTTGATAATCCAGTGTAAGATTTCCATCCCTTGTAAACAAAGTTTCTGAAATCTGTCCAGTGGCATCAGATGCTGCTGCATTTGGTGCACCTGTAGCTTGATCAGCACCAATTCCAGAATTCAAATCGCCTTTAGATACTACTAGGTATCCATCACCATCAATACATACATCAAGGCTTCTACCTGTTGATAATGCATTGCCTTGTCCCATAACTTTGTTGATACTTGAAACTTGTGCACCTAAACCTATCTGCTTAGCATTTGTACCTCCAAGTACTGAAGTCGGTGCTGTTGCCTCTGACGAATTTTGATAAAGCATATCCTTAAATCTTGCACTTGAAGACTTAAATGCCGTTGTTCCTACGTTTGCTATATTATTACCTATAACATCCAATTTAGTTTGGTTAACCTTCATTCCGCTTATCCCAGAATACATACATCTTAACATAAACATACCTCCCAATCTTTTTTCAATTTATATAACTTGCTTCTGTCGATCCACAAGTTCAGGCTTCCGTAACCAATTCACACGTCACAATGATTGTGCATTGTGCATTGTGCATTGCTTAAAGGTCCAGCCTATAAAATTACTACGCTATCTACGTTAGTAAATATATTATCTTTTGCTCTATCCTTTTCTACAGCTGTTATTAGAGTCTTGTTTTCAACACTAGCAATTAATGCAATATCTTTATATAACATAACTGTATTTTTAGAATTTTTATCCTGAGCTATTTTAAAACCCTTTTGTATTTGTTCCATATCTTCTTTAGTAAAATTAATCTCATTTAATCTTGAAGCAGCATGTTTTGATACAGTAAAACTCTGATCTTTACTTTTAACACCATCCAGTACATCCTGAAATCTTGCTTCCTTCTGTTTGCTATTAGGATTATTACCTACAGCCTTTTGAGAACCCGCAAGTTGTCCAATATTCCCTACAGAACAAGCTTGTCCATTAATAATTCTATAACTCATTTATACACCTGCTATTTTAGCTAGAATTGCATTTTCTGCAGCTGTCGAATCACTAGTTGCACTTGAAATTGTATTTATTGTTCCATTTGAAGATGCACTCGTAGTATCACCTGCTGTTCCTGTATTAGTATTAGTGTTTGTAGCGCTATTTGCTGTTTCACTATTTGTATTAGTACCTGTAGAACTAGAATCAGAATTTGTTCCACCCACACTAGAATTACTGTTACTTGAACTGTTTGTACCTGTTTCGCTTGTACTTCCATTAGCAGTATTATTATTTAAATTTACTTTCATATCATCGTCTGCCAGATCTCCAGCTCTTACTATATCGCCATAATCGTAAGTCTTAGTTTCTCCTGTTGGCTTACCGTTATCATCCAAAACATCAACTTTTATCTTTACAGTAGCACCACTAACAGTGTCAATGTAAGCGCCAGTAATTTTCCCCTTTATTAAAACAGTCTTCTTATTATCATCTAAAGTTGCAATCACAACTTTTTCTTGTTTACTTGCTAAAGCTGAAGCCGCTAGGAAATCAGAATTAAGAGCAGTTCTACTATTTGCGTTAGTATTTGAATCATTTGCTTGTACAGTTCCAATTATATTTTCAACTGCAACTTTTTCTCCTTTTCCATTAACTAACAGCCCTAAATATGTTCCACCAGATTCTTTTAACACCTGAGCTACATAACCTTCCACATAATTACCACTATCATCTTTTTCATTAGTTATTACTGTTCTACCAATCATTTGTTGGTATGCTGAGTCTGACATAGTAGTATTTAAATTTTGCATTTCTTCCATTGATGCGAATTGAGCCATTTGACTGACATATGCACTTGAATCTTGATTTTGCGTTGGATCTAAATTGCTTAATTGAGCAGCTAATATTTTCAAAAATGAATTTTTATCCATAGTATTATCAGTTTTCTTTAAAATCTTGGTTCCATTATCAGTTGTCCCTGAGCTCGGAACATTTACTGTTGAATCATTTAATGGACTTAATTTAGTACTCATGCTTCTACCTCCTATGCAAAAAATTCTATATTACTATCATTAGCTTCAATATTCTCCACTAAATCCTCTTCACTGGCCGCCAAATTATTTGCTGCATTACTATTTCTAGTATTGTTTCTTCTTTGCTCCTCTGAAAGCTGTCCACCAAAACTTTGTTCGCTAAAAAATGTAGTATCATCTTGATAAAGTTCAATATTTACATCCGCTATTTTTAAGTTTTGCTCTCCAAGCTGCTTTTTAATATCTGATAAGTTTTGTGAAATTAAAGCACTTGTTTCTTTTGAATTAGCTTTTAAATTCGCTTTTATTACTCCATCCTCTTGAACCAGCTTTATAGTTATCTCACCTAAATTTCCAGGATTGACTTTTACAGTTAATTCCTTAAGTGAATTAGTGTCCATAAACTTAACATCTTTTATTAAATCATCAACAAAAGTAGCTTTATTAATCGTAAGTCCTCTAGTATCATTTACACCTTGATTTTGTATCACTGAAGTTCTAGATGCAAATAAGTTAATTTTATTTAAGGAATCATCCTTATTATCATCAACTAAAGAATTTAAAAACTTTTCTTCTTTTGAAGCTGTCGGAGTATTATTTTTTGACGCTGAAGAATTATCATTTTCGCTATTGTCTTGAGAATAACTTTTACTTAACATATCTTCAAGTGTTAAAACTTTATTACCCGTATTCTGCTTATTTTCTAGCAAATCAGATATTTCAGACATTATTCCTTTTAAATTATTTTTAGCCGATTCTGTACCTTTTTCTTTAATATTATTATTTAGATTTCCTAAAAGCTTTTCCATTAAGTTTAAAGAATTAGGATCTAACTTACTTTTTACAGAATCATTTTTTAGTAATTCAACTATCTTTTCCATAATACTATTTAAACCACTATTAGATAATGTACTGTTAGTTCCATCAACTCCAACTTTAGAATTAATTGCTCCATTTGCACTTATGCTATCTTGTTTTATTCCCAATTTAGCTAGTAGGCTTAATAATTCTGATAATATGTCCTTCAGTTTATCCTTAGATGCTGTCTTACTTTCCTTTTCTAATTCCTCAAGCTTTTCATTTAATTCTTTTGTATCCTTATCAATATCTTCAACTCCAGTTGAATTTTGTTTTTCATCTACATTTGATGTACTTTGAGTATTGTCTTGAACTTTGGAATCACTTTTGGATTTTAATACATTTTTAAAATCATCTTTCTTAGAAGTATATGCATTAGCTGATGCCTTGCTAGTTTCAAAGGAAGATTTACTTGCATTTGTATTAGAAGTAAATGACTTTAACATGCTATCTAAACTGTTTGATGAATCATTTGAACCTTTTGTAGCTGTAACCATTATTTTCACCTCCTTTCAAGTAGTCCAATTCTATAAATTGAAATTTAATTAAGATTAACTCCATATCTATCTCTAAATCATAGATTAATATTCTTAATTTTTCTGATTTCTCACATACGCATAAAGAGCTAACTCATCAATATTGATTTGCTCTATTCTATCCTGCTCTTTTACATATTCAGAATACTTCTTTTCCTTTAAGGTCTGAACAGTTTTTCTTTCCATCTGCTTAACTGTTAAATCTTTTCTTCTATTTTCAATCTCTTGATTTTTGACCGCTAAATCCTTCTCTGTAGATTTTATTCCACTTTGAACGCCTTGTATGTAGTATCTTTTTAATTTCTGATATATAACATCCTCACTGGGGGATATACCGTTATATTTTTGGTAACTTGCCTTAAGTTCTTCTAACTTTTCTTCAATCTTCTTTTTCTCTCTCTGACTTTCAGTAAATAATCTTTTGCTTTCTTCTTCTTTTTCCATTCTCATTTCAAGGAGCTTTTCTAAGCCAAACTTAAATCTCTCAGCCAAAATACCACCCCCATTATTTAAACATTGATATTAAAGAATTTTGTGTACCTTCAAAAGATGTTTTTTCATCAATTCCCTGACATAGAAAATCATTTAATGATTCGTTATAGTTAATTGCCATATCAATCTTTTTATTGCTTCCTTTAACATAGGCTCCTATATTTATTAAATCCTCAGAGTCCTTATAAGTTGCCAAAAGATCTCTTGCCATAGATGCAGCTTCTTTATGTTCTTTAGGTGCTATTGTGTTCATAAGTCTGCTGACACTATTTAAAATATCAATAGCTGGATAATGATTTTTATGAGCTAAAGCTCTTGATAAAACTATATGACCATCTAATATTCCCCTAACAGCATCTGCTATAGGCTCATTAAAATCATCTCCATCAACAAGCACTGTATAAAAGGCAGTTATTGAACCGTCTATAGATGTTCCAGATCTCTCCATTAGTTTAGGTAATTTAGCAAATACTGAAGGCGTATATCCTTTAGTAGCTGGGGGCTCCCCTATAGCAAGTCCAACTTCTCTTTGTGCCATTGCAAATCTTGTAACTGAATCCATCATAAGAATTACTTTTTTACCCTTATCTCTGAAATATTCAGCAATAGCAGTAGCCGTTAATGCTCCTTTTAGTCTTATTAGTGCCGGTTTATCTGATGTAGCACACACCACAACAGATTTTTTCATACCTTCTGGCCCTAGATCCTTTTCTATAAATTCCAGAACCTCTCTACCTCTTTCACCTATTAGTGAAATAACATTAACATCAGCTTTTGCTTCTCTTGCTATCATTCCTAGTGTAGTACTTTTTCCAACTCCACTACCTGCAAAGATACCTATTCTCTGCCCATCTCCACAAGTTAAGAAACCATCTATTGCTCTTACTCCAGTAGGCATTATTTCCTTTATTCTTTTTCTCTTTAACGGGTCTGGTGCATCATTTTCTAGTGGATACTCTTCTCCATCCATAGATATACTATCGCAATCTAAAGGATTCCCAAGTCCATCTATTATATGGCCAAGTAATTTATCAGAACATTTTACACTTAAAGGCTTACGTTGTGGTACAACTCTACATCCAGGAGAAATTCCTATAAGCTCATCAAGTGGCATTAGAATTACAAACTCATCTCTAAAGCCAACAACTTCGCAATTTACAGGAACATTTTTCTCATTATATATTATGCAAAGTTCACCAACAAAGGCCTTAATACCTTGTACTTCAATAGTAAGTCCTATTACTTTCTTAACAACGCCTTCGCTGTATATTGTTGAAGTATCACTTGCTTTTTTAATAAGTTTATCAAAATCCAAGTCTAAATTCAGCATTTAGAACTACTCCTTTACATTTATCCAAATATTGCTTTTCGTATTTGTTCCATTCCTATATCCACGCCTACTTTTACTATACCGCTGTTTTTTTCTAAAACTGCATTTCCCGGTTCCATAAAATCATCTGCAAGCACAAAGATTTCATTTTTTATATTGTATGATACCTTCCATCTTTCCACCTGCGATTTTAATTCTTCGACATGGGTTGAATTCACCTTTAAAATAACATTTTCTTCTCCTTTTGAGATTTTAAAAGCTTCTTCGATAATATTATTCATTGCTTCATCAGTACTTAGTATTTTCTTTGTAATATTTTCCGCAATTTCTAGTGCTAATTTTACTATTTCATTTTTCTTATTCTCTAAATATCTTTCATAGTTCTCGTGAGCAGATTTTAGCATCGATTCCGCTTTATTAACAATATCTGCTGCCTCTTCTCTTGCACTTTCAATTGTTTCATCATAAGCTTTCTTGTAACCATCATCGTATCCATTTTCTAATCCTTGAGCATATCCTTTTTCATATGCTTTTTTCTCTGAAGCATTGGCATCCATTTGTGCTCTCAAAACAATAATTTGCTTTTCGTTTTTAGCATCCTGTATTATCCTTTGTCCAATATCTTCATACCTTTTTAGAAGTTCTTCAGGATCAATCTGTGGAGCCTTTACTACAATTTCTTCTTCCTCTTTTTCCTCTTCTATTTCTTCATATGCTGCCTTTTTACTAATATACTCTGTTGAAATAACTTTACTTGTTCCTGACTTTGCGAAGTCCTTTTTTATTAATCTATACGATGATTGCATCTTCTCCACCTCTTGCAATGATGATTTCATTAGCATCATCTAGCCTTCTAATAACAGAAACAATCTTTTGTTGCGCTTTTTCAACATCCATAAGCCTTACTGGTCCTAAGAATTCCATATCTTCTTTTAATGAAGCAGCAGCTCTCTTAGATTGATTCCTATATATAGAATTTGCAACTTCATCAGAACATCCCTTAAGGGCAAGTGCAAGGTCAGAAACTTCCACTTCTCGAAGAATTCTTTGGATAGATACATCATCAAGAGAAATAATATCTTCAAACACAAACATTGAGCTCTTAACTTTATCTGCAAGTTCTGCATCTTCTCTTTCTAAGCCTTCTGTAATATTCTTTTCTGTTGTTCTATCAACTGCATTTAATATACTAACTAGAGTTTCTACACCACCTAAAGTCGTCATTTCAGTTCTTACTACTGAAGATAACTTGCTCTCAAGTACAGATTCGATTTCCTTAATTACCATTGGTGAAGTATTGCTCATAGTTGCTATTCTATAAGCAACCTCGCTTTGTGTTTCTTCTGGCAGCTCAGCCATAACTTGTGCCGCTTTATCTGGCTGCAAGTAACATAAAATTAAAGCTATAGTTTGAGGCTGCTCTGATATAATTACATTTAACAATTGATGAGAATCTGCCTTTCTTGCAATTGAAAAAGGTCTATATTGAGCTGTAGCCTCGGATACCTTATCTAATATTTCACTAGCTCTTTGAGTTCCTAAAGCTTTTGATAATAATGTTTTAGCATAATCCATTCCGCCTTCAATTATATAATCTCGGGCTTTGTTCATCTGATAAAATTCATTTAATATTTCTTCCCTTTGTTCTGGAGTAACAGACGTAATATTAGCAATTTCATAAGTTATTTTCTGTATATCCGCCTCTGGTAGCTTTTTCAATATCCCAGATGAGGCTTCAGGTCCAAGAGTTATAAATAATATTGCTGCTTTATGCACCCCTGTCAATTGACTTGGTTCTTTTGACATAGCCATCACCTCTCATTTTCAGTCAACCATGACTTGATTATTTCTACTACTTGTTCTGGTTTTTCTGTAGCATATTTCTTTATTTCTTCCTCTAAGTGAGATTTTTGAGTCTTAGCCTCAAATTCTATTGGTTCAAAGACATCATCTGGTTCTTTAGGTAATATAGTATCATCAATTAAAGTATTTAATAATTGTTCATTTTCTTCTTTCTTCTTCTTTCTTCTCTTTGCGACGAAGTAAATAATAATACCTAAAAGCAATGCTCCCAAAATTCCTGCAACAATCATCATCTTATTCTTGCTAGCTGTAGCTGTCTCTGCATTCATAGCATCAATTTCTGCCTTAGCTTGATCCTGAGCTGTTGTGTCAAATGCCATTCCAAGCACTGAAACTTTATCTCCTCTAAGTGTATCTAATCCAATTGCATTTCCAACTGTATTTTCAAGTGTCTGTTGCGTCGCAGCATCTAAATTTCCATCAATCACAACTGATGCTGTAAGTCTTTTAACTTCTCCTGGTGCGCTAATAACTTTAGATTCACTTTTACCTACTTCATAATTTGTCTTCTGATCTTCCTTACTTGAAGCCGAAGGGTTATTATTTGTAGCTGTAGTTGTATTACTCATATTATTATCAACAGGACTTTGACTTGTAGTTGTTGATCCCGAGTTATTTGATTCCTTAGAATTTTCTTGGCTTACAATTACTTTATTCGGATCTACTACTGTTTGTGTCTTTTGTTTTGAATCGAAATCTAAATTTACATTAACAGTAGCCTTAACTTTGCCCTTACCAACGATTGGCTCCAATAAGCTAACAATTGCCTTTTGCATTCTATCTTCATAAGCTTTTTCTGCATCTTGTTGCTTTGATATTGTTTCAGAGCTTACTGAATTACCTTGATCAGAATTTATATCCTTAGTAAGTAAATTCATGTTATCGTCTATAACATCTATGTTTTCTCTAGGTATGTTTTCAGTTGCACCAGATACTAGCGCTACTATTGACTTAACCTGATCTTCACTAATAGTCGTCCCTTTCTTTAATTTTAGATAAACCGCTGCTTTTCCGGGTTCTTTGTCCTTTACAAAGACAGAATCCTTAGCCTCAGTTATATGTACTCTCGCTTCTTCTACTTGTGGAAAACTTTTTATTGTCTTTTCCAACTCACCTTGCTGCATTCTAACTTTTTTTATTTTAAATTCTTCATCTGTCATTCCAAAGGAACTGCCGCTATCCATTAATTCATAGCCTTTACTTCCAGATGTCAAAGTTGGTGCTAGCTCCAACCTTAATTTATCCACTTGATCCTTAGGAACCCAAATCGTATTTGTGTTACTATCTATTTTAGTATCAACTTTTTTTTCATTTAAACTATTAACGACAGTTTGAGCATCAGCTGCATCAAGATCAGAAAATAGTACTTGATACTTGTTAGAAGATGAGTAAAAAATCCCACTTATAATTGCAATAATAACTGCCACGATTGCTACTATTATAGCAGCTTTTATCTTCTTATTCTTGGATTTAAACTTTTCCAAAAGCCCCTTAACTTTTTCTAAAAGTTTTTTCATTATTAAGCTCTCCTCACCTTACTACAATTGCAACCTCGATAATTGGTTATATCCTTCCAATAACTTGTCTCTAGTTTGTGCTAAAAACTGAAGACTCAAACTAGCCTCCTGATTCTTAACCATAACTTCATCAATATCAACATCATCACCTTTAATAAACTTTGTTGCAGTTTCATCAGCTTGTGTCATCTTACCGTTAGTATCATCTACTGCCTTTTTTAAGACATCTCCAAAACTAACTGAGTTATTGCTTTCATTATTGCTCTTATCACTATTGATATCTTTAAATTTATTATTAAATATAATTTCATTTTGTGCAAACTTATCTTCTATTCTCATTTTTCATCCCCCTACTTACCAATTTCTAAAGCTTTTGAAAACATGCTCTTTAAAGCATTAAAAGTATCAACATTTGCCTCATAGGATCTCGTTGCTACCATCATGTCTGCCATTTCATTTAATACATTCACATTTGGCATTGTAACGTATCCATTGCTATCTGCATCTGGATGCGTTGGATCATATACCTTTCTTAAAGGTGATGGATCATTTTCAATTTTAACTGCTTTAACTCCTGCCATATCCTTATTCGCATCAAGAGCCTCTTGAAATACAGCTACTTTTCTTACATATGGACCTTTGCCATTTGCACTTCTTGTTGTACTTGCATTAGCCATATTAGAAGTTATAGTATCCATTCTTAATCTTTCTGCTGAAATACCTGTTGCACTTATTTGCATAGAAGTAAATGCATTCATTTATAATCCTCCTTTATCTAATCAATAATTCCAAATTTCCTAGCTTGTCTAAATATGATTCCTAATTATGTATTATTTATCACTATTTAATAACAGTTTTTAAATTATTAAATTTATTATTTATGTCAGTTATTAACGCATTATATTTAAGAGTATTTGCTGCTTGATTTACCTTCTCAATATCTAAATCAACATTATTACCATCACTTCTCATACTAGTACTCTTATCCTGTTCAATTGATATATTATCATCATTACTTGAATTGCTACTAGAAAAATGGCGTGGATTAGTACGTTTTAAGTCTAATTTTGAGAAATCTCCTTGGTTCTTTAAATTTTCCTCGAATACTACATTAAATCTCTTATAATCCTTCGTATTGACATTTGCCATATTATTAGCAATTGTTTTAGCTCTAACATTTGATGCCTTAATTCCTTGTTTAATCAATTCATAAGTAGCATCTGAACTAATAGATTGTATTGCCATAAATTCACATCCTTACATTTCGTCTTCTACTTGCATAAATATCTAAAACTTTCAGTCCAAACATTTTATTTTACACATTATTAGGAATATGTAAAATAAAATGCTTTTTTCCTCACAATTTTCATCTAAGTAAAATATTACATTTTATTTTAGCTAATTAATAATTTAATTATAGAATAACTATGCAATTTTATCTATAATTTTTTGAAAAATGTTTTCCAATTTATTTACTAATTCCGATTTTTTTTGGTTTTATTGTAATATTGTCCCACATATTAAATCTTTTAAAATAAATTAAATGCCATTTTTAGACTTTCTACTGCATTTATCTCTACTGTGGCCTACCATAATATCCACAAAATAAAAGGTGTCTATAAATTATAGGCACCAAAAATATTTAAAGCAAAATAAATATAAAATTTATTATAATTATCTTATGTCTAGTCTTGTAATACTCGCATAATAACAAATAGTAAAACAAATCAAGCAAAAATGAAAGATCTTATTTTACATTACTTTTTTATTAATATTCGAGATAAAAGTAACACGACATTAGATAAGTTCAAATAGTCTTCAACATAAAATTCTTTTTATGAAGCTAAGAACTAAGTTTCACTTTATATTTTGGCAACCTGACAATCATAGAAAATAAAATTTTCCTTAGACTCATGGCTTTGCGGCCTTATTTTTCAATAAGTGTGCTAGTATCAATATAATTTGTCCTTTTAAATTATAATGTATTTTTGTTTATTTAACCACAATTATTTTTTAATTTTCGATAAAATCATCTAATAAATTATAAATTTCATTATAATTTGTTAGATAATTTTAGATAATGGAATTTTGTATAAATATAAATCTAGAATTTCACAAAATTATCCATTAAAATTACTCAAATCATTTATTTTAATTTTACAAAATGAACTGTAGTAAATTTCAACATTCAAAATCTACTACAGTTCATTTTGTAAGTATTCTATTATTAATAGATTATTTAACATTAGCTAAAATATTTAATGCATCTTTAGGGAAATTGTTGCTTTGCGCCATCAATGCAATAGAAGATTGAATTAATATTCCACTTTTTGAATAATTCATCATTTCTCCAGCAATATCAGCATCTCCAATATTACTTTGAACCTTTTCAATAGTGCATGCTTTACTTGATAAGTAATCACCAGTTCCATCTAATCTGTTTTGCAAAGCACCATATCTGCTTCTTATCCTACTAACCATTTGCGTTGCTTTATCAATAGCTTCATTAGATTCATCCAATTTATTTATTACGTCAACTCCACTAACCCCCAAATTTTCTGGGCTAACATTATAAATTGGTATATCCATATTTTCATCATCCATATTTCCAATAACAGCTTTTAACATAGAAGTATTTTCACCTGTTAAAGTGGAATCAGATAATTTAATTCCATTAAACTGTGTATTATTTGCTAAATCTTTTATATCCGACTTAACACTATCAATTTCATTTTGAATAATTTGTCTATCTTCATCAGTTAAGCTCCCAGATCCAGCACTAACCGCTAATTCTTTCATTCTAGCTAAACTATTATTCATTTCTTGAAGCGAACCATCAAAGGTTTGTATCATAGAGTTAGTATCTTGAATATTCTTACTTGCCGCATCATTAGTTAATAATTGTATCTTCAAAGTCTCGTTCTTACCTATTTTATTAGGATTATCCTTTGCAGAATTTAAAACTTGACCAGTACTAATGTTATTCAATGCTTTAGAATTATCTACAAGCGAATTTTTATAAGATTTATATATGTTTAGCGAAAACATATTGTGATTTAATCTCACTATATAAAACCTCCTCTCTTTTAGTACGAGTTATGCTCTTACATCTATATTAGTTCCTTTACTTGTGTCTACAGCCATATTGCTCATCATGTCTGTTACTTGAACAGCTGCTACTTTCTCACTATTCATAGCCATTTTCATTACTGATACAGAAACTGCACTTTGAAGAGATGCTTGATTCATTACCATTGACATTGCACCTATATCCATATAATCCAATCCTTTCTTAATTTATACTTTAATATTCTAATTTATTATCGTGCAAATACAAAATACCTTAAGCATGAATTTACTTTAGTGCTATTTTATCTAATCAAATCTAACATATAAACTAAAATAAGCATCAATAGTTATTTTTACATAACCACTGATACTTATTATAATATTTCATCATCTTTTGTTTTTCTGCTTTCACTATCGAGCGCTTTGACCTGTTCTTCCAAATTATGAATCTCAATGTTTAAAGAATTAATTTCTTCTGCACTAAGCTTTAATTCTTTAGCTGTTTCTGCCATCCTTCTCATCTGCAATAATTTTTCCTCGATGATATCTAACATTCGCATTCTATATTTTACCCATTGAAGTTCGGCTTCTAATTGGTGTATTAGCTCTTCTCGTTCATCCATATTGTTTTGATTCCTTTTCTTATAAAAAAGTACATTGAAAATATTCTAAAATTTTCAATGCAACAATGAATCTATATTACTAATTCTTTCTTAGTTACAACTCAAACTATTTTTTATCCATTCCTCAGTCTCTTTTATACCTTCTTCTAAACTATATTGTGGTTCCCACTTAATAAGCTTTTTAGCCTTATTATAATTACATTTTAATTTCATTATTTCACTTTGAGGATGAATATGCTCAACATGATTTACGTTTACTCTATTACTTTACGCCTCTTCCTGTTCTCAAATGACTATTTCTCACTACTTATCCCAGGCAATACCTAACCTAATAAATCTAGGTAAAGATATTATATCCATTATAATTTCAGATACTACTTGTAATGTTTCTCTTACTATATTTACATCTAAGGCTGTTATTCACAATATATTTAATCTTATTATTACAATATATGTTAAACTATACGAATCATCTTCATTTAAAATTACAATTATATTGTACTAAAGCATAACTTGAATATAATCATCTAATAATTATATTACTATTCTTATTACTACTTTAATTTTATATTCTCGCCATTCTTTTTTGCTATTCATGAATGAAATAGTAAAGTATTAACTTGATTTATTATTCCAAATATTTTTGATATAGAATACATTAATACTTTATAAACAATATAATATTTTTCAATAATTAAATTATATAATAAACTTATGCAGTAATTTTGACATATGTATCAAAAAGATTGAGTATAACATATCTAAAGTTTATTCCTTAATATCTAATAAACCTCGATCTTAAGCCTTTTGGTAAAATTGCTCAATTTAGTGCGCAAGTAAAGTTATATATATATATAGCATCAGAACTTAAACAGCTACTATTAAATTACCGAATATCCAAAATACCACAGATTTATATAAAGTTTTAGCCCTTAACTTTATTATAATATAATACTTGCCTCATTTTAAATAAATTTCGCATAAACATTTCACCTTTTAGTATCTACACTAAAATATAATTCTCATGATTTGAATAATTTAGAAATGCAATAATTCATCATTACATTTATTATTCTTATAATCAATATAGTGTCTACTAATTATTTTTTGCATTTGCTCATTAAAATTTGCATTGCTAAATTTATGATTTTCTAATTCATCATTAATTATCATTTCTCCTGAATATTCTTTAACTAACAAAGCGCCTATCTTACATTTAATAAGAAATTCATTATTAGTACTATAATATTTTACCACTTCTCCTGGTTGATATTTTTCAAAGCCAATCATATCTTCGAAAGGTATAGCTCTCCAAATAAATACTTTTGTATTATGCAAATAAGAAAATGCTCCTGGATAAGGTTTAGTTAAAGCTCTTATAAAATTATAAACTTCAATATTGGTTCTATTCCAATCAATTTCACCATCTTCTGGAGTTCTTTGGGGTAAATATCTAACCCCATAATTATTTTGCTTTTTATAAATTTTATCAAGAATATTTCCATTCTTAATATTTTTAATAATCATTTGCGCGACACTCCAACTTACCTTATAATAAATAGAATTAACATCATCAAATTCATTTATCATAAATGAACTTTCATCAATTACCTCTCCAGAATCAATCCCAGCATTAACTTTAAATATATCTATAATAAAATTCTTCTTATCTAAAATCAATGACCAATTTATTGGAGACCTTCCTCTTCCTTTTTCTATTCCCCATGGACTCCCATGCCCTCCGATACACGCAATTCTAACATGATTAATAAGCCAATCTGGTATTAATCTCTGCCATCCTAAAACCAAAAGAATATCAATTTGTAATTCTTTTATTTTTTTTATGTCACAATCTTTATTTATTTTATATGTATCTATTCCAATAAAATTCATATTGTTTTTCTCACAATATTTTTTCATATCATAAAAACCAGATATTACATTTATATCTTCATGATTTTTGTTGAGCCCTATTATACCATCTATTTTTATTTCTTTTTTTATTATATTTAAAGATTCAGCACCAGCAGAAATAGTATTTAATACATATATTTTTAATTTATCACTCATTTAAGTCCCCACTCCTAATAAAATCATATAAATTATTACTCCCGATATCATTTTTATATGTTCTATTACCCCTCATAAAGGTGTCAAATTCATTTATTTTGCTTACTATTATATTCTTAAATATATCCGTATATTTTTGTCCACTTTCAGAAAAATGAATAGGGTGAAATAATACCTGAATCATATGCTGGTCTGCTTTTGAAGCCAATTCCATTATATTCTTCCCCCTAAAATTCATGCACGAATCAGAAAAATAATATTCTGTATTAAAATACTCCTTCGAATAAGTATTTATATATCCATTAAATATCGGATATTGATTATGTATAGAAGGGTTATGTAAACTAATTGATTTTACTTTTTCTCCTGTAATATCTTCTATCATACTACATTCAAAATCTACTTTCCTGCTCATTTCACACAAGTTAATATCACCGTAAATTGTAGGATCAAAATGTATACCAATTTCAAACCCATTATTACTCATTTCTTTTAGAATCACTCTATTTTTCATTGAAGCTATATTATAATAATCACAATTTGTTAAAATGAAATATGTAGACTTTACATCCTTTTCTTTTTCCATTTTAGATAATTCATATGCCCTATAGATATCAAAATCCACATCATGCCTCAATAATATTCCTGTTTTACCCATAAATTCATTGAATTTATAAATATTTCCACTCTGTTTTAGCAAATCTAATATCTGCCTATAATTATCATACGAAAAAAACTCCATAATTAATCTCCTTATCTACAAAATCATTTTAATTATCATTAATATTTTCAACAATACTTCTGAGTACCATTTTTGTAGAATAACTATAACTAAAATCTTGCTGCAAAATATTTTGCTTTATCATATTAGCCGGTTCATTGTATCCAACCATTGTCCTTAAATAAGTAGTACCAGATAACCTGGGATTTATTTCTAATAATAATAATTTATTATTACAAAATCTTCCTTGTATATTTATTGGACCTTTCGAACCTATTTTTTTTGCAATGTTTTCCGCTTGCTTTTTTATATTTTCATCATTAATAAATTCTCCTTGAGAAATTCCCGATGATATTATTACATTTTTATTATTAAATTTAAATTTTTTATTTGTTGAGAGAGCATTATTTATTAATCTTTTTAATATGATAGAACCTAATATATTTCCATCTCTATCTGAAGAAACCCCTATAGTATATTCATTATTGTCATATTCAATATATTCTTGTGCTATGACATCAATTCCATGCTTTAACATATATCCTGCAAACATCTCTAATTCTTCCCTATCAAAAGCAACATAAATATGCGACGATCCTCCTGAATTAGTATTCGGTTTTAATGCAACTGGAAAATAATCAATATCACTACAATCATAAATAGTATCTATTTTATTATATTTAGCTAAAGGAATACCTAATTCAGCAAGTTTTTCGTATGTATTAAATTTATTCAAACACAAATCTATAAGTTCTTTATCATTTGCTGAAATGTAGACATCTTGAAATTTAGAACTGTTATTACTAAAATATTTTAGTTCAGGCTCAGAACCTGGAAAAATTGCTTTTATATTGTAATTATCAATTAAGTTTCTTATACTTTCACCATAATTGTTACTACTAACAGGTGGAACAATTAAAAATTTATCAACTTTATTTTTATTAAAACATATGTTACTTATATCAGTACCAACAATAAATAAATTCAAATCAGATATTTTCAAAGCTTTTAGTATCTGTTCTCCAACTCCTGCGCTACCAATACCTGTTATTAATACATTTACCCTATCCAATAAAATTCACCACCTTAAATTTATTAGTATTTTTTTAAAATATTTATTAATCTTTTGTCATATCCATCTTTATCTAAATTACCAATATAATTATTTATATCATATTCAATGCTCACTATTTTATGCTTATTCTCCTTCAAATCTAAAATACAAAATGATGGTTTCCACTCTTCATCTCTCTGCTGTCCAACTGAGCCAGGATTTATTATCACACTATTTTCAATTATCATACTTTTCTTCCTATGTGTATGACCATAGAAATAGTACTTATACTTTTTTATATTATCAAAATTATTTATAATATCATTTTCATCTTTCAAATAAACTTGGCAGTCATTTTTTAATGAGTGACAAAAGCAATAATAATAATTTTCATATTTCAATTCAATAAACTCAGGACAATTCTTTAAAAATAATAGATTTTCATAGCTTAAAGTTTCTCTATGTCTTTTTATACCATAAATTTCTTCATTCTCTTTTTTATAGTTTATTTCACCTAATATAAATTTATCATGATTACCTTTTACACATTTAAAATCATTATATCTTAGAATTTCAATTACTTCATTGGGTTTATTGTAGTAACCTACCATATCACCCAAACATATCTTGATATTGCAATTGTACTTATTTACCTCGCAAATAACCTTTTCCAGCGCATCAAAATTAGAATGAATATCTGAAATAACTGCTATTTTCATATGCCATCCACATACAATTCTATATATTTCTTTAATCCATCATAAATATTATATTTAGGTTTAAACCCAACCTCTCTATACGCTCTATCATAATCATAGCTAGGTTTAAAACTTTCCTGTATATCATCATACTTTCCTATCTTTATTTTAGATTTTGAATTACATATACTTTTTATAATTTCAGCTAAATTTAGCATCGATGTATTCTTATCAGCAATAATACTATATACTCCATTTATTTTATTATTAGTGGTTACAAAGAGTTCAATTGCATGTATTATATCATCTACATAAATAAAATTTTGTTCCCTTTTCCCAGTTCCGTATATGTTAATATCTAAGCCATTTAATGAATTATTAATAAATGTATTTATAACGCTTTTTTTATTAGAACCTTTACCATATGGTGCTGATATTCTTAATGATGCAGTTTCTATCCCCTTGTTTTCCATCATAGCACAAACATGTTCACCATGTATTTTGGATAACGTATAATAATCCTTAATCTTGTAATTTCTATAATCCTCCATAGATCCAAAACCTGAAATATATATAAATTTCTTAATCCCGTTTTTGATAGAAAACTCATACATATTATTCATAATATTGGCATTAGATAAAAAAACATCATTAAAATCTGCACTTTCAAATGAGCTTGGGATTACTGCTGCTAAATGTATTATACAATCAATTTTTGCGTTAACTAATATTTCTTCCATGTTGTTATAATAATTATTAAACTTAACAAATCCATTTAATTGGGATGTTGTTCCGAAAATATAGTTATTAGTTTTATCATATTTATAATAATCATATAAGTTTTTCCCGATAAATCCATTACTACCAGTAATTAAAATTTCCATAACACAGCCTCACTTATATTCTAAAAATATCATTATAATCTAAAATAGTTAAATCCTTACCTAAATATTTTTTTAATTTTTCTTTTATCTTATTATTAAATGAATTTGACATTATAAAAATCACATCTGGAGAATTTACTTTCAAGTCATCAAAGGATTCAATTTTTATATTAATGCCAGGAAAGTATTTATTATATAAAGATATGTTATCATCAAAAAATCTTATATTCTTCAAATTAATTTTATTTTGGATAATAGAAAATAAATTTATTATTCGTCCCGGAACATATATTCCTATCGATTTATTTTTTAAATAATCATCTTCAAATAAATTTAAAAAACTTACTATATTTTTTTCCACTTTATCCTTATAACCATAATTCAATGATTGTATTTTTCCAAAATTCGGATACATATCATCTTGCGTATTTTCATTATTAGTAGCAACTCCATAAAGAAAACCTCCAAATTGGGATTTTTCAATATAAGCTTTAAATTGAATTGAATTATATATTACATTATACAATGTATCCTTTATAAAATAATTATAATGTTCATGCAAAAGCATAGAAATATCTCCACGCTCAATATATGGCTCACAATCTGGAACTGCCAAAAAGATTTTTCCACCCTCATTTAATTGATTATTTACCGATTGTAAAAAATCTGAAGTACTATTAATATGTTCTAAAACACCATAACTAATAATTAAATCGAATTTTTCAGTAAGTTTTTTTGAAGGATAGAAATCTTTTAGAATTGATATACCATATTTATTTGAAATCTCAGTTCCTTCTGTACCAGGCTCAATTCCAACAACATCTGCTCCTAACCCTTTTAATAAACTTAGTAAATAGCCCGTTCCACACCCAATTTCTAATATTCTTACTCCATTTAAATTATCTGTTCCGATATTCTTAATAATAAATTTCAAAAAATCTTTAGCATATTTCTCTCCAATTCCATAATCATCCATCAGCCCACTAATCGAAGACCCTTTTATATATGCTTTTTGAAGAATTTCACTAATCCTTTCATTATATACTTGCTTAACGACTCCTGTTTTTTCTTCTATATCTATTAAAAAAGGTAAAAAATCAGGAAATCCATCCCCATTGGTCGGCTTAGGTAAATTTTTATAAAAGAAAGGTAACTCATCAACTTGCCATGGATACATTGATTTTTTATCACTCATTAATTTCATCTCCTATTGAATAATTTATATAATAAATAAAGCTAAATCTTAACAACCTTGCTTTATAATTAACTAAAAAATTTGTTTCATATATTTAATTTTGATTTTAAAACTTCCACTATAAAATCAAGTTCCTTATTTATTAATTTATTATATAACGGTAATGCCAAGCCTTGTTTGTAAGCAAATATTGAACTTGTATAATCATCATTAGTGCATTTATACTTCTCTTTATAATATGGTTGTAAATGGACCGCATAAGCACCAAAATTAGTTTCTATTCCCTTTTGCTTTAGTTCCCGAATTAGTTCATTTCTATCAATTTTTTCATCCAACAATATATGGTATGTTTGCCATACATGCTTTCCATAACTTTTTCCAACTGGCAATGTTATGCCATTAATATTTCTTAATAACTCATTATATTTGCAAGCTATTTCTATTCTTTTTTGAATTATATTTTTCAATTTTTTCATTTGTGCAACACCAATAGCACCTTGAATATTTGTCATTCTATAATTTAAACCAGCCATTACAAATTGAGGTTCCCCATTTATATAACTCAACCCATGATTTCTAAGTATCTTTATTTTTTCTGCCATTTCATCATTATTTGTTACTATAATTCCACCTTCACCAGTGGTTATTGCTTTTCTTGGATGCAAACTGAAGCATCCTATATCTCCAATTGTTCCAACTTTTCTACCTTGGTATTCGGCACCTAGAGCACATGCTGCATCTTCTATAACTTTAAGATTATATTTTTTAGCTAATTCCAATATTTTATTCATATCACATGACTGCCCAAATTCTTGAACTGGCATTATAACTTTTGTTTTTTCGGTAATCAAATTCTCTACTTTGTCTGTATTAATACATAAACTATCTAAGTTAATATCTACAAATTTAGTAGTAGCTCCTACAACTTCTACTACATTAGATGTAGCCGGAAATGTAAAATCAGGTACTATAACTTCATCTCCTGATTTTACATCTAAAGCAAGCAATGCTAAATGTAATGCTGCTGTACCACTACTAACAGCAATAGCATGTTTTACATTCAAATATTCTTTAACCAAGTTTTCAAATTCTTCTACCTTATCCCCTTGTACCAAATATTTTGAATCAAATACTTTTTTTACTTCTTCTAATTCTTCCTGTCCTATATCTGGTACTGCAAGCTTAATCATTTGTAACACCTCTATACCACTCAATTGTTTTTTCAAGCCCTTCTGCTAAATCGTATTTAGGTTCATAGTTTAAAATTTCTTTAGCTTTATCTATGTTTGGAATTCGAAGCTCAACATCTACATAATTCTTTGGTACATATACTATTTTCGATTTTGAATTAGCTATTCGTTTAATTAATTGAGCTAACATTGAAATAGTAACTGTACCTCTTGGATTTCCAATATTAAATGATTGACCTATAGCCTCTTTTTTTTCAATACATAGCATTATCCCATCTACAAAATCATCTATATAACACCAAGAACGTATCTGATCACCATCACCATGGATTTGCATTTCTTCATCTCTTATTGCCCTAACAACAAATTGATGTATAGCACCTTCTCCAACTTGCCCAGGACCATATACATTAAAAGGTCTTACTGTTACAATTGGAATTTTGTATTCATTGTAATAACTATGTGCTAAATGCTCCCCTGCGAGTTTTGATACTGAATAAGTCCATCTTGCTTCACCTACTGGTGCTAGATTGGTTGTATGCTGTTCATCAACTTTATATGCGTAAGAACCAAATACTTCTGATGTTGAAAAATCTATAAATCTTTCAATATTATTTTCCTTTACCGCTTCTAGAATATTATATGTACCAATCATATTAACTTTCATAGTATTTACTGGACTTTTTATAACTGTGTCTATGCCCGCCACTGCTGCTAAATGAATTACAATATTAGGCTTAAATTCATCTACTACTGATTTCACATGGTTAAAATCCAAAATATCTCCTTGAACCAATTTCACATTGCTTTTATCTAATAAATCAGTGTTTTTAATTGAATTTCTATTTAAGCTATCATATATTAATATTTCATTATTATAACTTAATAGTGAGCATAATTTTGTACCTATAAAACCTGCTCCACCTGTTAATAAAATTCTTTTATCTTGTATCATACTGTGCCTCCAAAATTATATTCTCTCATATATTTTAATCATATTTCTACTTATTTTGTTTATATCATGATATTTTTCTGCATACATTCTACCTTTAATACCAATTTCTTTTAGCATATCTTTATTATTAATAGCATACTCTATTTTTTCTTTTATTGTATCTGGATTGGCAGATATTATAGGCAATTCTTTTGGGTACTCTTCTCTCATAAAGTCGCTTATCCAGCATATTACCGGTTTGCCCATCGCCATAGATTCAACTGCAAATAATCCATATGAGCCTGCTAATATTTGATCTATAATTAAATCTGCTTTTTCATATATTTTAGTAGCTTGTTCATGTGAAGTTCCTTGAACAAGTTCAAAATCAAAATCATATTTTTCTTTTAGTTCTTCAATTGCTTTTAAAATATACTTTGTACCTTTAAACTCTGGCGAGGTTGGTGCATGAACAATTTTTAATTTGAGGTTATGTGTTTCTTGAATAAGTTTATACTCATTTAAATTTATAGTAGCCCTTATATAATGAATATTAGTATGATAATCCTTAACATACTCAGCAAGTTCATAATCTACTAAACAATCTGGAACATATCTAGATATCAATTCTAATTTTCTTTTTATTTGATCTTCATTCTTCTTTACATTAACATATTTATTTAATTTTATTGCTTTAGAGTACATCCTCACATCAGAACCTACATACTGCATTATTACTTTCTTCCCTAATTCCTTAAGAAGTGGAAGATCACTATAATCTAATGTCAAACTTGTACCAAAGTAAAAATGGAAAACATCATTTTCTGCTATCATCTTTGAGGCTATTATTTTAGTTTCAATATTCGCTTCATTAATATCTTTAAACGAATTAACATCTAGAATATAATCAGATTTATACCCTAGATAATTTGGGTAATAATTCAATGTTTTAGATTCAATTCCTAATTTTTTCAACCCTTCTGTCATAGTATAAGCCTGATTAGCAATTTCCATAGTCCCATGTATAACTTTCAACTTACTTTGATTAATAGGATTAAAATCAGAAATTATATCATCTACTTTTATACTACTATCTCCGTTAAATAACTTTGCTCTACTATATAATTCTACAGCTTTAGTATTATTGTTTTTCTTGCTCATTATATAGCTTAAATTATAAAGTAGATCCTTACTTTGAGAATCGATTAATAATCCTTCCTTAAGTACTCTTTCGGCATTATCTAATCTACCATTCATAATGTATATAATTGCTTTCATAGAGCATATTTCAGTGTCTTTTTTTACAATTTTTTTATATTCATTAATGGCTTCTTCTGCCTCTTCTAGATTTCCTCCACTAATTAATTTGTTTATATTTTCTTTAACTTTTAATTTATAATTTTCAAATTCATTATTGCCGCTTACTTTTTCTATTCCTTCTTTAAACTCTCTTAATAAAATCTCAATTCCTTTCTTCATATAAGGATATACTTCTAATGATTTTCTTAAATAATTTATGTAAGTTCTATCATCTTCTGAATTTTTCATAGCAATATTTATATAAACAAAAAATTTTTCTTCTTCATTTTTTAAAGCATTTATATACTCTTCTTTTATAAACTCTTCATTGTAAATGTAAGTAATTAATTTAGTCCCTATATCCAAATAATATTTAAATATCCATTCATATTCAAAATCTTCAATCTTGTTAATTAACAATACATATCTACATAAAATTTTATTAATTCTAAAATTTCCGTAATTCATATCATCTTTAATGTTATTAATATATTTTACAACTACGTCACTAAAATCCTCATATTTTTTTGAAATATACTCTAAATGTCTATCTATATTTTTATCCCATACATTTTCTAATAGATTACATAAACTACTACAATGCTTAAACTTATAATAAAGAACATCTCCAAAATAGTTTTCCAAAATATTAAAATCATCCTCGAATGATATATTATCAATAAATTCTTCTAAGCTACTGTCTTCTATATTATATTTATACCTTAACAAATATAATTTTGAATTGTCATTATTATATGAAGAAAAAAGTCTATGAATATCATTATCACAATATTCTTCCAGAATTAGAAAGAATTTATTTACTCTTAGATCACCTCTCATAATCTTTTCTTCATAAAAATTCTTAAGATAATTTATATTTTTTGAACTTATCGCCCCTTTAATTACGAGTTCTATAATATTTTCTATATATTTATCTTTTTCAATTAGAGAAGCATAATTTAAAACTTCATTATATTTTCCAATCTTAAAGTATATTTTAACTATATCTTGTAAGGCTTCATCTTTTTGACCTAAGGTATACATTCCCAAACTTAGATCAAAATTTATATTCATATTATTATAATTATCACATAAATCTATATATTTCTGATAGGCTTGTATACAGCCTTCATATTCTCCTAATAATCCTTTAGCTTTTCCTAAATAAAATATTAGATCTATATATTCACCATCTATATCTAAGCCTTCCTCACAAACACTCTTTGCAATTTCATCTTCTTCTAACTTCAAAGAACATAATGCCATTTGATAATAAACATATTTATATTTACTTTTATTTTTGCATTCCTTCAATAATTCATAGGCATTCTTAATAATTTCATATCCTTTAAAGTAGTCATTATGACTTGTATATGTTACTGAAAGCTGAAATAAATAATAGATATTTTTAGGATCTTTATCCAATGCGCTTTTTAACAAATTACTTGTTCTTATAAATTTTTTATTTAATACATCTTCATTTTCTTCTATGTAACCATAATGAACTATTGTCGTTTCTAAATCTATTGATGGTTGCTTAAATATTGGATTATTATGTACAATTCCTTCGTAATGAAACTCTCCATCATTTCTAAATAATCTAGGGGATTTAAGCATCGCATACTGAGAATCATCAGATAAATTTTGCATATTTTTCACATTCAAAAGCCCTGTTTGAAACTTACTATTCGTAGAAGACTTTAAAAATCGAATAATATTATTACAATTTGTTATCTCCTCATCTGCATCTATTATAAAAATCCAATTCCCATTAGCATAATTTATTGTTTTATTTCTCATTCCCGAAAAGTCATTTTCCCATTCATGAAAATAAATCTTATCCGTATATTCCCTTGATATCTCAACAGTTTTATCCTTTGATCCAGTATCTACAATTACCAATTCGGAATCTATATTCTTCAATATAGGCTTAAGACTGTTTAAGCATCTTCTAATGTTTTTCTCTTCATCTTTTACCATCATACATATTGATATTTCCATATTATAATCCTCACTTTTAAGTAAACATAGATTTTTTTATATTCTCAATTTCTCGATCACCAGGTATTATTTGTTCATATTCATTTATAATTCCTTTAGCTTGATCAAGTTTATTTTCTAGTACAAGAATTTTTATAGTTTCAATAACTTGTTTTTTATATGCTTCCATTTCATTATTGACTCCATCTTGTTTAAGCTCCTCTAATAAAGCCTTAATTCCACTATGCATATATGGATATATATTTAATGCCTTTTTTAAATATTTTAGATATTGCTCTTCATCGGAGGTTTTTATCAAATTAGCTTTCCTCATGTATGCAAAAAATGTCAATTCTTCATCTTTTAAGAAATATATTTTTTCATTTTCTAGCAATTCAACTTTATAGATGATTTCTATATAACTAATTCCATATTTAATATATATATTAAATATTTCTTTGTATTTTCTATCTTCAGGTTCAGTAACTGCAACTAAATATTTTGCAATGACCCTTTTTATATTTATAACGTTTAAATCTTCTTCCAAGGCAAAATATAATATATTTAAAAGCAATTCATTAAAATCATAATATTTTTCATCTAAGTATTTAAAGAACTCAATTATTTTATTTTCTTTTACGTGTTTTATACAATTTATAAATGTTTCAAAAGAATAGCACATATAATAATATAAAATATCTCCATAAAAATAATATAATTCATTAAAATCTGCTTCTTCTATATGCTTTATAATTTCAATATCTTCATATATTGACTTACTATCATTCTTAATCGCCAGCCTAAAATTTAGCAAATCTGTATATAAATCTTCTTCTTCTAAAATACCTTTTATTTTAGAAATATTAATTTCATTGCTATTTTCATATTTTTCTAAATATAAAATAAAAGTACCTCTTATTTCATATTTCATTACTATATTTTCATAAAAACTTTTTAATCCATCATAATCATTTTTATTCATATATAAATTTATATTTTCTTCTACTGATTCCTCACTCGTTAGTATAAATATATTTTCAATTTTACTATAACATTCTAATGCCTTATCAAACTTCTCTATTTTACAATACAATACAAACAAATCAAAAAATACATAATCTCTTTTACCATGATAATAGGCTTGATTACTGATATTATCCTTGTTTTCATAGTTGTTCAAAATTACCAAGTACTGTTCATATGCTTCAATCGCTTCCTTACTTTTACCTAATATCAATCTACTTTTACCTAATAAATAATAAATATCTATATGATAAATTTGTGCCTCTATAGCCTTAGCACATACATATTCTACTTTTCTCAAATCATCTAATTTTAAATAGCATAACGCTAATTGAGTATATACATATAGGTATTCCTTTAAATCATTTTTAGCTATTTTCTTTTCTACAAATTGGAAAGCCTTAAGTATAGAATTAAGTGCTTCCTGTTTATCTTCATGCATACTGTAACTTACAGATAATTGATATAAGTAATATATATTATCTGGATTCTTTTCTAATTCATTCTTTAAAATTGCAGACGTTCTTTTAAATTTATTTTCAGTAAAATTCACATCCTCAAATATATATCCGTAATGCTCTATCGCTCCATTGAGATATGCACAAGGTTTCTTTAATTTAGGTATATTATGAACAGCACCTTCATATTTAAATTCGCCATTATTTCTAAATATTCTTGGGGAAGAAAGAATAGAATACGATGTATTATCATTCGAATCTGTTAAATTTTTTATATTTATAAATACAGTATTATATTTTTCAGCATATTTATTATATAAAAACTTAATAATATCATCATATTCTATAAGCATTTCATCAGCATCAATTATAAATATCCATTCTCCCGTTGCATAACTTATGGTTATATTTCTCATCTCCGAAAAATTATTATTCCATTTATGAAAATAAACTCTATCTGTATATTTTTTGGCTATATCTAAAGTACGGTCTTCTGAACCAGTATCTACAATAATTAATTCCGAATCAATATTCTTCATAAATCCCTTTAAATGTGTTAAACATTTATCTAGAAACTTTTCTTCATTTTTAACCATCATGCATATGCTCAACTTCATACTTATTCTCTCCTAATCTAAAACTTCAAACTAAATTATATGTTTTTTATTCAAAAATAATATATTATTTCTCAATAAAAAATATATAAAAAGAGTAGAGTTTCCCCTACTCTTATAATTTCACAACTATCTTAATAATTGAAGAACTTGTTGTGGTTGTTGATTAGCTTGAGCAAGCATAGCTTGAGCAGCTTGAGAAAGAATATTGTTCTTTGAGTATGTTGACATTTCTTTAGCCATATCAACGTCTCTAATTCTTGATTCTGCTGAAGTTAAGTTTTCAGAAGAAGTTCCAAGATTATTTATTGTGTGTTCTAATCTGTTTTGTATTGCTCCTAAATTACCTCTTTGAGCTGATACTTTAGCTATAGCCTTATCAAGAACTGAAAGTGCACTAGTAGCATCTGCCTTATCCATAACATTTAATGCAGCTTCTTGCTTAACATCTGTTGTCCCATTAGTTACAACATTAGTACTAGTAAATCCATCTTGACCAGCATTACCAGTAATTCCAATAGCAGCAGATCTCATATCTTCAATATGAACTGCTATTGATTGACCTTTATTAGCACCCACTTGTAACACTGTATTAAATCCAGTTCCTTGAGCCCCTGCTCCAACAACTTGTTGTACATTGCTAGCCCCTATAGTATCTGCACCAAAAGCAGTTGCTAAAGGAGTACCAGTACCATCAGTAACATCTAAATCTAATCCTGATTCTGATATAAATTGAAGTTTATTATCTTTTCCAAGTGAAGCAGTAACCGAACCACCTAAACCTGCATCTTGCAATGAAGCATTTATATCTTTTATTAAATCTTGACGTGCTGCACTAGCTACATTTTCATCTGTATTACCAACATCATAAACTTTATTACTAACACCTGGATTTAGTGTTACAGTAACATCACTATCAGTACCAACTTTAATTTTAAATGTTGAATTTGCATTTATAGTTATACCAGCAGCAGCTGTAAGTGCTACAGTTCCTTGAAGCCCTGATCTTTCAATAGTAGTTGGGTCTCCTTTTTTATCTATACCATTGAATGCACCTGCACCCACACCTTTAAGAGTACTTGCAGTTCCTGATGATTTATCTGTAAATACTATTGAAGTACCTGCTGCGTTCATTCCTATATCAACTAAGTCTGATAATTTTTTACCACCAGCAGTAACTGCTCCTAATTTATCTATATCTGCTTTTCCAGCAACTGTAACACCAGTAAAGTTAAAAGTTACTCCATCTACTGTTAATTTAGATGTTCCAGTCATAGCACCCATATTAGATGATACTGCAAATTTAGCACTTGTAGATTTAGTAATTTTAGCTCCATCTTGAGAATCCATACCACCATTTAATACTTTTTGAGTATTGAATTCAGTAGTATTACCGATTCTGTTTACTTCTGAAGTTAATTGGTTAACTTCATCCTGAATTGATGATCTATCAGCATCAGTGTTAGTTCCATTAGCTGCTTGGTCTGCTAATTCTCTCATTCTTTGAAGAATTGAGTGAGTTTCATTTAACGCACCTTCAGCTGTTTGTATCATTGAGATACCATCTTGTGCATTTGCAGAAGCTTGGTCTAAACCTCTGATTTGGCTTCTCATTTTTTCTGATATTGCAAGACCTGCAGCGTCATCTCCAGCTCTGTTAATTCTTAAACCTGAAGAAAGTTTTTCCATAGATTTACTTGCTGCACCTGAATTGATGTTCATGTTTCTGTTAGCATTTGCTGCCATCATATTGTGATTGATTACCATAATATATTCCTCCTTGATTTTTAAATATTGGACTTCCCTGTCCATTTTTTTATTTATATCAACTCTTAAGAGTTAATAGCTTGCAAGCTTTATATTTATATGTTCGGCTTTAATATATATTACTTTAGCCTTTATTTAAGTTTTTTCAACTTTTTTATTATTCTTTTGACTCCTGTAAGTAATATTATTTAAATCCTATATTTTTATATTCGTCATTTTAATTCAAGACTTTATAATATTTTGAATATTATTTTTAAATTGTTTTATTAAACACTCTAGCTCTATATTCAATCTTGTTATAATTTGCATTAGCTTGTCTGGTCTTCTTTAGACTTTCTATTTTCTTCTTTACTTCAACCTTTTCCTTTTTAATTAAAAGCTCTAACTCTTCTTCCAATTCTAATAAATTTAATGAATTGCCTATTCTTTTAATATCTTCTTTATCAAAATCAAGTTCATTAATTGCTTTTAATATTTCTTCTCTTTTATTAACTAAAACATCTAAATTTCCATCTTCCCTAATTCTATCCATCATTTCTAAAGTTAAAGTTTTATATTCTTCTAAATACTCATATAAATTCATAATTTATATCCTCTTTATTCTTATTTAATTAAGATTCAACTTATCTATAACTTAGCCTTGACCAAGCATACTAGCTAATGATGATTTTTGTGCATTCAACTGTTCCATTGCTGTTTCTAGTGCCGAATATTTATTATATAATGCATTTTCCTTATCTGTAAATTGGCTATTTAACTGGGTTATTAATTTCTTTTTATCATTTATATTTTTAGTTATAGTATTATCAAATTCAGTACTACCTCCAGCTAGTCCAGCTTTTTTAGATAATGAAGAGCTACTTGCTTTAAATTCACTATATAAAGATGACTTAAGCTGAGTTAATGCTCCACCTTTATCTGTACCTGATGCTAATCGCGTGAATAAGTCTTTTACATCTCCACCATTTTCTTCTAATGCTGTTGTCAATTTATCTTCATCTATGGTAAGCATCCCATTTTTATCAGTGTAATCTTTAACTGGTGCTATTCCTATCTTTTCTAAACTTAAACCGCTGCCAGATATTACAGTTGACATTGCACTTTTCATTTCACTTGCTATTCTTTCAAGATCGTTATCTTTTCTAAGCAACCCTGTTTGCGCCTTTTTTTCCCAAGCTGTAATTTGATCATCAGTCATAGCCTTTTTTTGTTCATCTGTTAAAGGCATATAATTTTTATCCCTTGTTTCATAGATCTTTGTATTAATTTCTGACAATAATTTATTATAGTCATTAACAAAGCTTACAATTTTATCTTTTAGCGCACTAGCATCAGTTGCTCCAGTTAAAGAAGTTGGTGTACCATAAGTAGTTGCTGTAGTCACCGTTGTTTTTGTGCCATCCGTTGTTGTTACTGTCATTGTTCCGTCTGGTGCTGTTGTTGTTACGGTTTTATAAGATGTATTCCCAGAATCAGTTACTGTTTTTACTATTGTTCCATCAGCTTGAGTGGTTGTCACCGTATTTGTTCCTGTTTCCGCCACTTGTGTTAATGGTGTTCCATTAGATGTTGATACTGTTTTGGTTGTTTTCCCATCAGTTCCAACTTTTAATTGTGTTGTAGTTGATGAAGATACTGTTATTACTCCAGTTGTGTCATTTTTTGTTGAATTTTCCACTGTTGTTGTTGAACCATCAGTTCCCTGTTTTTCTGTTGTTGATGTTGTTGTTGTCGTTGTTCCATCATCAACATCTTGTTTAACTGTAGTTTTATCTCCACTTTTTAATGTAGTAGTAGTTGTTGTTGTTCCTGAAATTGTTTGTATAGCTTTAGCTACTGGTATTGTACCATCATAATTAATCATAGTTGTTGTTGACGTTGTTGATCCACTTTTTATAGTTTGTAATGTATATCCACTTTTACCATCTGCAGCCAAATTGCTTGTATCAGTAGTAGTCGTTACTCCATTTGCATTCGTTACTGTCGTTACTGCTCCTTGAGTAGTTGTAACCGTTGTTGATTTATCTGGTGCAGTCACTGTTTTAGTTGTTTTACCACCTGAAGTCGTTACTGTTGTTACGGTACCATCAGCTGCTGTTGTCTTTTGAGTTGTTCCATCTTCTGCTAGTGGTGTTAAATCTATTAATGGGGTCAATTCCAAATTTGTTTGTGTTAAACTCTTTTCATCTAATGCTGATACTGGTACCACCGTACCTGATGCTGCCACAGAAGTTGAATTACTAATTCCTTTAAAATCAAATACTACATTATCAACGGTTACACTGTTGCTTGTTTTTTTATCAGCACTACTTATTGTATATACTTCGCCTTTACTATTTTTCACAGTAGCCTCAAGATATTTGTCTTCTGCTTTAGCATGATTTTTAGTTGAATCGTTGGTATCTTTAATTGTAAAGCCGCCTCCACCAAATGAACTTGCTGTAAAGGTTACATTTCCACTGAATTGACTATATTTTGCTGTTACAACCTTATTGTTCAAATCTGACAATTCTTGTTTTTGTGCATCGCTTGGATTTACTATAGCATTTAATGCAGCTTTTCTATCTGCTATTGCTTTATTATAATTTGCAACTGTTGCGCTTCCATCAGAAGTTGCATTAAAAGTTATTGTTGATGTACCAATTGTTATTGATTTTACCCCTGTTTCACTACTAAGTAACGTGTCTGATGCAGTAGATGCTAATTGGCTTACATTTACTGAGTAATTATCAAGAGTTGCTCCTGCTAAACCCCTTGCACTTACTTTTGAACCATCAGTAGATGTAAAGGTTTGAGTTTGATAACTACTTGATGACATTAAGTTTCCTGTTTTTAATACGTCAAAATATTTATCATAGAAATCTGATGCATCACTCATTATTTGTTTATATTGTTGTTGTTGATATTCTAAAACTTTTTCATTTTGAGTTTCTTTATCTATTTGACTTTGATAAGATTGCATTGCTGATTTAACCAATGCATCTACATCTAACCCAGAATTCGTTCCTGTTACTCTTTGTATTGTTGACATTTTATTCCACTCCTTTTTACAGATAGTTAAACTTTAAAATAGTCTCAAAGAAAATTCATTGTAGGATTAATTAAAATCATATTTTTTTTAGAAATACTGAAAGTTTTAAACTTTCACCATTTAACACAATTCCGTATTGTTATTTCTTAGCTCTCTTGTATGCCTCATGCCACGTTTCACTTACATCTTCAACAAGAGGTAAAATTTCATCTATTATCCCTACATTTTTAGTCATATTCGCCTCAGCTAACTTTTCTTTGATGAACGCATATACATTAAATAATTGAACTGCCCAATCTCCTTGGCTTGTGTCTAAACTTATCATAAGCTCTGAAAATATGTCTTGAGTTCTTATTAATGCATCATGTGCTTTTTTAACATCTTTATCTATTATAGCTTGTCTGCCCATTTTACAGAACCTAACAGCACCTTCAACTAACATTAAAAGTAATTGCTCTTTCGATGCATAATTTACAGTATTATTTTTATATACATTATATCCATTAGAATACATTGTGAGCCCTCCTATTTCGTTGTATCTAAAAGTCTTCCCTTTGAATTTTCTTCATTAATCTTTTCTACTTTTTCTACTTTTATGTTTATATTTTTATTACTAAGTTTCACACCATCAATTGTAATATATCTTTTTTCATGTTCATTCTTCTCAAAATCTTTTGTGTTTACATCTTCATTCTTTTCATCTTTTACATCTTTTTTTATAGTTATGTTTTTACCCGAATGAACTTTTTCTTCTTTTATTTCTTCTTGCATCTTTTTTCTAATATCTGTGTCAATCTTATTTAGTTTAAACTCCAATTAAAATAGCCTCCTTAGACTTTATTTTAAATCAAGCCTTTCTATCTAACAGACCAACTTGTTTAATCATGCTGGCAACCATATCTAAAATCTTTTTTGGTGGAATCTCCAATATAACTTCTTTTGTATCCTCATCTACTATTTTTATCATCGTTGTTTTCATTTCTTTATGATAAGAATATTCTGCATGTGTATGTTCGCCTTTTAAAAAGTTATTAATTTTTTTTATTGCATCATCCAAATCTTTCTTACTATACTCCTGACTGTTTGCAGCATTTTCTCCTGATGACTTAGTTTCAATTTGTTGGACTTGTGGAACTGCCACTTCTGTATTAGCTTCTGCATAATCTGATAAATTTGATTTATACGCATTTATATTGATCGAGTTTTGTCCTAAGTTATTAACATCCATGTTTATTATACCTCCTTGTTTTTACCCTTAATATTCCATGCCTATCTCTTCTTTATATTCTTTAACATACTGAGATCAATTTTTGTTGCCTCTTTATTTTCCTTTTCCACTTCTTCATATAATTCTTTTCTAAGTATTGATACATCTTTTGGAGCCTTTATTCCAATTTTTACACTTCCATCATCTATTCTACTTATAATAACTTCTATATCATCTCCAATCATAAGAGATTCACCTTTTTTTCTAGTTATAATTAGCATTTCCTACCTCCTCATATTAAGGGACTTTTTACTTTATATTTAGAATTATCTAATATTATTTGTTCCCCAAGATTATTAGAAGTATTTATAACTATAGGTCCTTGCAAATTAGTAGTTATTTTTTTTACATCTGAATTCAATGTTACTGTAGTAATTATATTTACTTGTTTTGGAGAATCAATTTTAAGATTTTTAATTATTTCTTCACTTAATTTAATTTCATAATCATTATAAAATTCGTATGGTGAAGTTACAATTAATGAAATTTCATCATTCTCTAAAGATTGTAGAAGTTTAAATGGCTCATATTCTTGTAAATCTAAGAGAATAAAATTCCTCAAATCATTAAACCCTGGAATTCCTTTATTAAAGGTAATTATATTATTTTCTTCATATTCCATTTCACCATGAACTTTTGAAAGAAATCTCATATTTTATCTTCTCCTAACTATAAATAATTTAATATGCTCATCGGCAAGATTTTCGCGCTAGTTTGAAGTGAAGCTGTATATACTGTTTGCATAATTGAATATTCCATAGTCTTTTCTGCAAAATCTATATCTTCTGTTTTAGATAATATATCTGTCATATTATAATTTTGGCTTTCATTATTTGTTTGTGCTGAATCCATTCTGTTTTGCATAGACCCAACTTCTGATCTTTGTTGTAATAAATTAGCTGTTACAGATTGTATATCTTTTAAGTCAACTGTTGTTAAATCACTTATATTTCCGCTTGGCCCCAGATCATTTATTATTTTATTTAAAAGATCTGAAATATTTATAGATTTTCCATCTTTATCTGTAAATTCTAAAACATCAACTGCCGTTTTATTATAATCACTTTTAACTCCGCTTGAAATATCAACTTGCAAGTCTGAATTTATTTGATCTAACGAACTATATGAAGAAAGTGCCTTCATAGCATCATCCGAACTGAATGTTGGAGTTAACGCATCATTAAATAGCGACTCTATAGTTGCAGGAGGGGTTCCAGTACCCAAAGTCGTAAGATCAATTGTAGGTGATGGTGTCACTGGTGTTGCCGGATTAGTGGAATGATCATTTACTGTTATTATCACATTAGTTCCGTTTTTTTCAATTCCATCAATCTTCGTTGTAGGTGTGACACTACTTTCGATCGGATTAACAGATAAATCTATGTTCATCCCTGTAGCAGTTCTAGATATTCCATTTCCAGCCTTATCAGCATATTTCAAAACTCCATTTACAACAGTAGTTGGTTTTGAAGTAATTTTAGTTCCTCCAAATATATACGAACCATCGAAGCTGGTATTTAAAACTTGTGATAATTCATTAACTTTTTCTTTAACTTCATCTTGAATTGCTGTTCTTTCATCTTCTTTATAAGTACCATTTCCAGCACTTACAAGTAATGTCTCTATTCTCCCAAAGATATTTCCCATCTGAGATAATGCTGTATCCGTTGTATCAAGCCAATTCGATGTATCCTTAATATTCTCATCATATTGCTTATTATAAGATATTTCTCCATTTAACTGCATACTTCTTGATGCTACATAAGGATTATCTGATGCTTTGCTTATTTCCTTTCCTGAAGACAATTGATTTTGTAATGTCTGCATATTATTCATATTTCTTTTCACATTTCTTAAATAATTGCCACTTAACATGCTATTTGTTATTCTAAATGACATCTAATCACCTCCTATTTTTTTAATCCATTTATAACTACATCTAATAGTTCATCTATTGTTGATATCATCTTCGCATTTGCTTGATAAGCATGTTGAAATTGTATTAAATTTGTCATTTCTTCATCCAACGATACTCCTGAAACTGATGCTTTTTGATTTTCCAAATCTGACAGTACCGCCTCCTGATTGTCAACCTGCCTACCAGCCTCTTGTGTAGTTGTCGCAATATTATTTATTATAGTTTTATAATAACTATCCACTGTTGATCCATTTGTTCCAGCATTTAAATTTAAGCAAGTACTATCCGAAAATCCTGTTCCAGATGCATCATCTATCCCTATCTCCTCCAGAAATTCTTTTCTAGTCATTTTAGTTAAATCTTCTGTAGATTTAACGTTACTTAAGTTCATCTTCATTGAGTTAAGATTAGCTATTGCACTTGCTCTCTTTCCATCGCCTTCACCACTGACTGAAGTTGTATTACAGTTTAACAAAGTTGGATCTTTTACTAAAGCGTCATTTACTTTTATTGTTGCTGCTGTGATCCCAGTATCTGTTTTACTGCTAGCTCCATTGGTAATAAATATTAAATTATTGTTCAATCCTTGAGACGAAGCACTAGAGTCTAAACTTCCAGTTTGAATTGCATTAACTGAATAAGCTAAACCTGCAGCAAGTCTATCTAAACTATCCATGTATCCTTTTATAGTTTGCTGAACTGATTGGTTTGCAGCTATTTCTCCTCTTACATGGTTATTATCTACATTATTTACTCCACTTTCACTGTCATATTTATAAGTTTGAAACATGCCACCTTTTAACTCCGTATCCGTTGCTGGTGGTATTGATTTTACTAATGTTGTATATACAACTGAACCATCTGTATTTGTTAATGCTGTTACCTTCGTTATTGTCGTTACTCCAGATACAGTTGAAGTTGTTGTTCCAACTGTAGGTTTAGGTGTAGTTGTATCACCCGCATTTATCTTTAATTCAGTTTTACTTAATCCTTCTGCATTCCCGTCTTTATCTGCAATTAAAATTCTATTTTGCATTAAATTATCCGCTAAATCTTTGGCCTTAGCCGGATCCGTTGTAACCTTAAATGACTTAGTTGGTAAATTTTCATTTCCTAAAGGATAATATTCTACCGTAACCTCTCCGGTAAAATTTCCAGATGCATCTGTAGTCGCTACCGCACTTTTAACATATGAAAGCCTAGAATAATCTGTATCATTTGGATCTGAATTAACTAAAGATGCATCCGGATACTCTGTTGATGAAAGATTTATAGTATCAAGGTTATCTCTATCGACTTTTATTCCAAATTTATAACTTAATTGATCTAAAAGATTATCTCTTTTATCCATTAAATCATTTGGTGTTTGTCCAACTGCTGAAATACCTCTTATCTGCTTATTCAATTCATTTATTTGATCGAGATAGCTATTTACGTCAGTAACATTAGTTTGAAGAAGTGATTGACTATCATCTTGAGTCTTTTTTAATTGATTGTAAGTATAATTTAACGCATCTGCAAGTGCAGAAGCATCTTTAATGGCTACTGTTTTAACGTCTGATTTACCCGGACTTTTAGATACTTCTTGAAATGCATTAAAAAATTGATTTGTTAGTTCTTGAATTCCTGTATCTGATGGTTCTCCAAAAATATCTTCTGCCTTTGATAAGGTATTACTTGCTTGTGTGTAATATCCAGATGTTCCCGATTCACTTCTTACCTGATAATCTATAAAATAATCTCTAATTCTTTGTATTGATGTTATTTCAGCACCCGTTCCAACTTGTCCAGCTCCAGTTGTATCAAATCTTGACATCCCTCCAAATGGTCTTGTAGTTTCTGCAACGGCTCTTTGCCTTGAAAATCCAACTGTATTTGCATTAGCTATATTGTGAGATGTTGTATTTATCGCACCTTGTTGCACATTTAGCCCTCTTTTAGCGATGGTAAACGTATCAAATAATCCTGCCATATGTTTTTTTCCTACCTTTCAATAATCCCAACTTCCATGTAGTATATTATAACTTCCTTATTATTTTTCAATCATAAATTTATTAATATAGAAATAATCCATTTTAAAATTTGTAATTGTTGAATTGACAATATTTATTAAAATATACAAAAGTTCATATAAAGATTTATCTAGATAAATTTCCATATGAATTATATGTCTTTATTTCCCTTCTTGGATTTATTATTTCTAGCATTTTGTTATTAAATATTATTTGTTGTTTTAATAATATATCATTTGTTTCTTTTTGAGAAATAACTGAATTCAATAGCATTTTTATCTTATTATATTCTTCTTTTAACTCTTCACTATTTGAATTCCTTACAACTTCAGTTATTCCCTTATCACCAAGTATATTTCTTCTCTCAATTTCCTGTTTAGCTATTTTCTTACCAGATTCATTAATCTTATCAACTAATCCCTCTAAACCAAATACATCTTTACTCATTATCATTTTATATTGAGTTTCTAACAATTCTAAAAGTCTTTGTAACTCTTCCTCTTGGCTTTGTATTAATTTAATAAGTTCATTTATCATACTTATGCCTTACTCTCCTTCATTGCATCTAACATACTTTTTGCAGTTAATCTTGCATCAACATTGTATGTTCCACTATCTATTTTATTTTTAATATCAGCTATTTTCTTTGCATTTTGTATATTGCTATCTAATGAGTAACCTTTAAGACTTTTTCCAAGTTCTGAAATCTCAATTCTATCCACATCATTAGTTTTCTTTGTCTTTTCGACAGCTTTACTGCTATTTGAGTTATATGCATTTATATATGTCGATCTACTTACTCTATCAATACTCATAATACATTTCTCCATTTCTTAGGCTCCTGAAAGAAAATAACTATTGTTATTTCTTTAATTGTGCCTTACTACTTCATTACTATACTTATCGTACTTTTCTTTTATAAGTTTATAGAAAAGTCAATAAAAAATATTTTATGCAACTATTTTAAGAAAATATTCATAATATATGTTCTAATTAATCAAAAGACCACTCTGCTATCTTAGTTTCTCCTTCCCCCAAGGTAATTTCACCTTCACTAATCCAGCACAAAAGATCATCCTTATTACTTTTATTCGCAGTATCATCGGAAATATCTTCATCATAAACTTTTATATCGCTCTCATTTTTCTTTTTACTTCCCCTTCTCTTCTTCTTGCTTGAATTTTTCTTAACCTCTAAAATTACAGGAGAATTATTATGTTGATTATTCTCCTCATTCTCTACTTCAATCACATTACTATTATCATCACGTTCATTTTTACTATTTGATTTTGAATTACCCACTTCTAAAAGTGCTATTCCATTATCTTTATTTTCTTTAGTATCGACTTCTCCTTTTCCTTTTATAGGAATTACAGTTCTCCAAATTGCTTCTATACTATCATTTTTACTCATATCAGCCTTTTGGGGGATTTTTACCACATTATCTTTTTTCACAATTTCATTTTTTTCTTTGACTTTGATATTTTGATGCTTTATGAAATTTTTCACCTTGTATATATTATTATCTACGATTTCAATCATTTCCAAATTCATTAAAACCTCTAATGCAGCTTTTACTTCACTTATATCTCTATTAAATTCTATTGATAAAGTCTCTACTGTGTATGGAATATTTCTTGACATATATAATTCTCCCTCTTGATTTACCTTTCCGGCTAAAACAACCATCCTGTTCCAAACATAGTGAATAAGATCTCTATTAGGCATCTTATCTATTATTTTAAATTTTGTGTCCTCATACATGTCAACTCTAAATTTAACGTATTTTCTTTCTCTCATATTCATCAATCCCTTTCATATATATTAATAAATTAATTCACAAAAGTTTTCTTACACTTAAAAAGTTCCGCATTGCAGCATAGCTGCTCTTTTCAGTAGTGCATAGCTGCTCTTTTCATAGGTGCGTATTTATCCTTCTAATTAATATATATGCAAAAAAAGAAATATATAAAGGGTTCTAACAAATTTTTTTATTAATTTATAGTTTTCTGACTAAGTTATGCGTAATTATTTAGGCGAAAAAAAAGCCCAGTGCTATATAACACTAAGCGAATACTAAACTTTTCAAATCACATTATTATTTAATTGCTTTTATTTTAGCTATATCATACCAATTTTTAGATGTTATCATTTCAACATTATTAAGATCATGCTTTATACTCGTTATATCTTCCGCAGTTCTTTCCACTTGTTCATGTGTTGATTCCAATTTCTTCTCAATTCTCTCTTGACCTTCTTTAAGCTCTTTAACATCTTGTTTAAGTACTTTAACATCTTCTTCGATTCCACTAATTTTAGTCTCTATCCCATCAATTTTATTTTCCATTGATGTAAATCTTAATTCAAGCCTTTCAAGGATATTCAAAACTTTATCTTCCACTTTCTCACCTCACATATTTATTAGTAAGTAAATTAATTATATCATAATTTTATATTAGTTCTACTATTATTTTTAATGTATATGTTGCAAAAATGTTCCTCATCATACTTTAAAAATATTCCAAGAATTTTAACCTTAATTGTAAAATGTGCATGGTGAATTGTAACATATATATAAATACCCAAATTACAGGTTTGCCTTAATCAGAACCTTCCATCAAAATTTTCATATTCCTTAGGAATACAAGTGTGTTTAATTTTTCTAGATTTACCGCATATGTTTAATTCTCAAAATGATGCAGATAAACCAATTATAAACTAGATTTATACTATGAAATATATTCCAACTAGAAATAAGACTTATGCTATTATGGAATGTTTCATTAGGAATTTGATGGCTCTGATTCTTAATTGAAATTCCAAATCTATGATTTTGTCAATTGAAATTACTCAGCGAACGAAGTGAATCGAGTTTCCTTTAGACTATTCCAAGTATGCTAGTTCAAAAAGTGAGAATCGAAATTTTACATTTCGTTCTTCGAACTTTCTCTGTGAGCGCTCGCCTTTCATGCTAACATCTTGGATGCAACTTGTGATCTTAGAATCACCCATCATAATTTCCTTAGAAACTGGAATAACAGCATAATTCTTATTTCGGCGGGCTATATGCATAATTTTAGTTCTTAGTTGGTTTATCTATATCTATATCCAAAAATAAAAACTCCCTCTCGGGAGTTTTTATTTTAATCTCTTTATTCTTTCAACACTACTTACTATATTAGTTATTCTTATTCCAAAGTTTTCATCAACTACAACAACTTCACCTAAAGCTATTTGTTTTCCATTAACTAATATTTCAACTGGTTCTTCTGCAAGTTTATCTAACTCTATTAAGGAACCTGTTCCTAAATTTAAAATATCCTGTATACTTTTCTTTGTTCTTCCTAGAACTACGGATATATCTAAAGGAACATCTAATATTAAGTCAATATTCTTTATTGGCGGAACGCTATTTTGCGGTACTAATGGTTCAAATGTTGCTGCATGAACTTCTACCGGCTGCTGCATTCTTGGCTGCTCATATTGTGGTTGTTGATATTGCTGCTGATATTGAGGTTCTGGTTGATATTGTTGTTGTGGCTGCTGTTGAACAGTTGCTGGCTGTTCATATATTTCCTTATTTACAATTGTATCTTTTTTATTATCTTTTGCCGGTTCTGATGCCGCCACTTCTTTTTCCTTATCTTCTCCAGTCATTATTGCAACAATATTTTTAGCCGTCTCTATTGGAAATATTTGCATTATATTACTATCTACAATATCTCCAATAGTCATTCTAAATGATACTCTAACTATTGGTTGATCTTCTGGTATTGCATCAGAAATCGGTATAGATCCATCAACTACAATTTTAGCACTTGGTGGTGATATATCTACTTTTCTTCCAAACATAGTAGCCATTGATGTAGCTGCAGAACCTATCATTTGGTTCATAGCTTCTGAAACAGCACTGATCTCTATTTCAGATAAATCATGAGCTTCAGTTATATTTCCATCTCCACCCATCATAAGGTTAGATATAACTAAACCATCTAATGTTTTTATAATTAAAATGTTTCTTCCTATTATCCCTGCAATATATTCAATATCTAGAACAATATTCGGTGTTTCAAAGCCTTCTTTTATTTCCTTTAACGTAGTCACACTAACTACTGGAGTAGTTATGTTAACTTGTTGATTTATAAGCTGATACAAGGCAGTTGAAGCCGATCCCATGGAAATATTTCCGATCTCTCCAAGCAGATCCTTATCAATATCAGTTATAGCTTCGGTATCTATTTTATTATCGCCAGCTGACGTATCTGCACTTTCAGCTCCAGTAGAAGCTAAATCTTCACCTGCTAATAACGCATTTATTTCTTCTTGTGATAAAAAGTTATTGCCCATACCCATTCACTTCCTTATCCGTTATATCTAAAATCATAACACCTGCATTTTTTCCTACTACACCCGGCTTAGCATAATAACATTCTTCATTACCTACATATACTTTTATTGGTGATGAACTCTTATTATCAAGTTTAATTACATCACCCACTGTTAGCTTCAAGAAATCATCTACTGTTATATTAGCAGTTCCAAGTTCCGCTACAATTTCAACATCAACTTTATTGATTCCTTTTTCTATTTTTTCTCTCGACTCAGCAATGGAAGCTTCATTATCATTCTTAAATGCATATTGTACTACTAATTTATCTAATATTTTTTCTACACTTAAATAAGGAAGACACATATTAATAAATGTGCTTCTCTTATTCATTTCTACTGAAAATGTTATTAATGCTACAGGATCATTAGGTGCTAGTGTTTGATTGATTGCCGGATTAGTTTCAATTGCTTCTACTTCTGGCTCAACTTCTAATACCGAATCCCATGCTAACTTTAAATTACTTATCATTCCGGTAGTCACTTGTCGCATTATATTCTTGTCTATATCTGTAAATTCTTTTGTTTCAGCTTTCCTATTTCCTTTTCCCCCAAGTAAAACATCTATTACTTGAAGAGAAAATTGAGGATTAGTTTCGAATATTATTGTCCCTGATAATGGAGCCATTTTAAATATTGTAATAATAGTAGGGTTTTGCACAGAGTGAATAAATTCCTCATATGTTATCTGCTCTACAGATTCTATCTTAACCTTAACATTTTGCCTAGTCTGACCTGTTAGGTAGTTGGAAATAATTCTCGCATAATTATCATGAATCAATTCAAGTGTCCTTATATGCTCTTTTGAAAATTTTTGAGGACTCCTAAAATCATAAAGCTTGACTTTATGTTTTTCTTCATCTTTACCAACATCTTCTGACTCTATTTCACCTGTAGATAAGGCAGACAATAAGGCATCTATTTCACTTTGCGATAAGACATCTGCCATATTTTTCCCTCATTTCAATAAACTAATTTAATAATTTGTCAATATCTATTATTGTAAGAAGTTTTTCATCATAATTTAATATACCTTTAATATAAGGCTGTGCTTTACCTGCATCCTTTTCTATTTTTTGTATATTTTTCTCATCTATATCTAAAACTTCTTCAACCTCATCCACTGATATTCCGATTTCTTCATCTTCTACTGTTAAAATAATTATATTATTTTGTTCTTTCCCAGGAGTTACATCAAGTAACAAATTTATGTCAACAAGAGATTTAATGCTCCCACGTAAATTTATCAATCCTTTAATATAACTCGGAGCCTTAGGAACTTTTGTAATCCCCATAGTATCATTGATACTTTGGACTCTATCTGTTTCTACTGCAAAATGTTCTTCTCCTAGTTTGAATACTACTATTTGCATTCATACTCCTCCTCTACAATAATATACAATCAACCATTAATAATTGACACTTAAATTAAAATTTCTGTAAAATCTGCAAAGATTTATTTATAGCCTGTTATAATTCATTTCTTGTATTATTGCTTTTATATTAACCTACAACTTTCTTTATAGCTTCTAAAACTCTATCCGCTTGGAATGGTTTTACTATAAAGTCTTTTGCTCCAGCTCTTATTGCATCCATAACCATTGATTGTTGTCCCATTGCTGAACACATGATTACTTTAGCATCTGGATCGAATGCTTTTATTTGTTTAACTGCTTCAATTCCATCCATATCTGGCATAGTTATATCCATTGTTACTACGTCTGGTTTTTCTTTTTTATAAAGGTCTACTGCAACTATTCCGTTATTTGCTTCACCTACTATTTCAAAATCATTCTTTTCTAAGATATCCTTTATCATCATTCTCATGAACGCTGCATCATCCACAATTAAAACTCTAGCCATACAATTTTACCTCCAAAATTTAATTTATTCCTATAGATTTCAATATTTTCTCTAACGAACCCGGCATAGGGATATAATAAAAATGTCCACCTATATTCTCTTCTGTATCACTGTCTAAGAATACAGTTTCAATATCTAGTATATATTCATCATATTGATTGGACTCAATAAATGTAGTTGTGAGTATTGCACCTAACATATCAAATGAAGTTGCAGGCACTGATGGTGCCATAACAAGATTAGTTAACTGTGCAATAGCATTCATATATGACGCTGATATTATATTTGCTATCTCGCATAATACAGAACTTCCCATTTCACTTTCTGGAGACTGCTTGCTTCCAACTAATTTTTTTATTACATTTTCAGCTGTTTCCTGTTCGAATACTAAAAGCATATTTCCTGAAATATCGCCCAGCACTCTTACAACTGTTCCAGCTACAGCACATTCTCCACTTTCTTGAAATACTTCTTCTAGTTTTACTACATTTACTGCTGGTACTGTCATATCTACTTTTTTTCCCATCATCATAGAAAGAGCAGTTGCTGCATTACCTGCACCTATGTTAGAAACTTCTTTAAGTGCATCTAATTGCAAAGTGCTTAAATTAGAATACTCCACTTATAACCCTCCTTTAAAATTTTTCACCCTAAAGGGCCAATCATCTCACATTTATATATTATTATTGCCTTTATAACATAACAATAATAACATATCTTGTCCACTCCAAACCTTTAGCCTTTTGCTCATTTTTATGGAATTATAAGTCAAACTAATTTTAATTAGATTTAAAAATCTTACTTAAAAATTTCACTTTATAATAATGCCCCTACATCTAATATCAGCGTTACTAAACCATTACCAAGTATAGTCGCACCAATATACTGATCTAAATTCTTTAATGTTTTTCCGAGTGGTTTTATAACTATTTCTTGTTGTCCAAGTAATGAATCGACTAATAAACCTATAGTTTTATCACCTACATTAACTATTATAACAAATTTCTTATCAGTATTACTAGCCTCTATATCTAAAGTTTCATTTAATCTTACTAATGGAATTACATTTTCTCTATAAATAATAACTTCTTTTCCATTACTTTTCTTTATATTTTCCTCTTTATAGTCAATTACTCTATCAATAAAGCCTAACGATATTGCTAATGTTTCTTCTCCTATTTTTACAAGTAAGGCTTGTATTATTTGTAATGTAAGTGGAAGCTTAATTACAAAAGTTGAACCTTTGCCTTCTTCACTTAGTAGATCTACAGTACCACCGAGTGCTGCAATTTTTGTTTTAACAACATCCATTCCAACTCCTCTTCCTGAGATATCTGTTACAACTTCATTAGTACTAAATCCTTGAGCAAAAATCAAGTTCTTAATATCACTATCTGATAATCCTTCTGTGTTTATTCCTTTTTGCTCTGCTTTAGCTTTTACTCTTTCAAGATTTATTCCTGCTCCATCATCTGATACCTTTATTAATGCTTTTGTTCCTTCTTGGTATGCAACCAATTTAACAGTTCCAACTGGAGGCTTGCCTTGTGCAATTCTCTTTTCAGCAGATTCTATGCCATGATCCGCTGCATTTCTTAATAAATGTATTAATGGTTCACCTATTTCATCAATAACAGTTCTATCAAGTTCAGTATCAGCACCTTCTATAACAAAGTTAATTTCCTTATTTAATTCTACTGATATATCCCTTATCATTCTTGGGAATCTATTGAATACTGTATCTAGTGGAAGCATTCTAATTTTCATGACTAAATCTTGAAGATCAGATGTTGTTCTTCCTACTTGTTCCAATGTTTCATTTAACTCTTGTGATTTATGAACATTTACAATTTGTTCTAATCGAGTTCTGTAAATTACAAGTTCAGAAACCATATTCATTAAATTATCTATTCTCTCTAAGTCAACTCTTACCGATTGATGTGCTTTCTTAACTTCTTTCTTTTGAGTAGGCTTTTTAGCAACTGGCTGCTTAGCCTCAACTTTTGCTTCAGATGACTTTTCTTCTGGAGCTTTTTCTATAACTGGTAACTGTGGCACTTCTTTTACTTCTGCTTCTTTTGGAGCTATATCTGAACTTTCTAATTCTATTAAAGAAGCTTCAACTTTTGCAACTTCTGAAATTCCATTTACAACAGTTAATATTTCATCTACAGTATTTTTAGTTACTAAGATAAATTTCAATTCAAAATCAAACTCTTCATTTTCAATTTCTTGAGTTGATGGGTCTGATTTTAATATTTCTCCGTGATCTTCAAGATCTTTAACTATTAAAAAGGCTCTTGCTGATTTTAATAAAGTGTTTTCACTTAACGTTACTTTTAATTCAATGGAGTTAAATCCTTTTTCTCTAGCTTGTCTAATAACAGATGTGTCATATTGATTTAAATCTAAATCAAATTCATCACCTGATATCATTTTATTTTCATCTTCTGACTTAATTTCACTAGCTTGTGTTTCTTCTTGTACGTCACTCTTGTTTCCATTTTCTTTTATATCAGCTAAAGCTTTCATTATTCCATCTATATCTATTTTTTCCTCAGAGCCTTCTTGAACATTGTCAACCATCTTTTCTAATGTATCAAGACAATCAAACAATACTGTCACTACATCCTGAGTTACTTTTAGTTTTCCTTCTCTGAATTCAGCTAATACATCTTCCATCTTATGGGTAAGTTCTGCTAAATCGGTAAATCCCATAGTCGCTGCCATTCCCTTAATTGTGTGAGCAACTCTAAATATTTCATTAACCTTATCTGTATCATCTGGATTTTGTTCCAAATCTAATAGTGATTCATTCAATGTTTGTAAATTTTCTAATGACTCCTCTAAAAACATTGACATATATTGAGATGTATCCATCCTTACTCCTCCTCTATATCTTTTTATAAATAAAGGTTGATGCTTTTTCAAATCCATAGTCTCTATAATTATAAATGCTCTCTGTAGCTCCTACAAATAAAAGCCCACCCTTTTTTAATGAGTTACTGAATTTTTTATAAATTTCCTGTTTAACATCATTATTAAAATAAATAACTACATTTCTACAAACAATTAAATCAAAGCCAGTATCGTATCGATCTAAAATCAAATCATGTTTCTTAAAAGTTACCATATTCTTAATTTTAGACTCTACATAGTATTTATCGTCCCTTACTTTAAAATATTTACTTAAATCTGTATTATTTACACCTTTCATTTCATTTTGAGTATATTCTCCAAGCTTTGCTCTAGAAAGTATAGTATCATCTATATCTGTAGCTATTATATTATGTCTTCCATTTGACGCCAACTTATCCAATATTATTCCCAATGAATATGGTTCACAGCCTATTGAACAAGCTGCACTCCAAATTTTTAGACTTGAATTATTTGGTAGTAACTCCTTTGCAATTTGTTTTTCTAAATCAGTAAATAATTCTGGATTTCTAAAAAATTCTGTTACGTTTATTGTTATGAAATCTAAAAACTTTTGTCTTTGCTCTGGATTACTTTTTATAGACTTGGAATATTCATCTAATGTTTTTATACCAACTCTTGTCATCAAGCTGTTTATTCTTCTATTTAGCTGTTCTGGCTTATATGCTGATAAATTTATACCCAACTCTTTATGAACCCATTTGTGAAATTCATTAAAATCCATATTTCCTCCTATAACTGTTTAATTATTTTTACTATATTTTCAGCTATTTCATTAAGCGGAGCCACTAAATCTACCTTTCCAGTTTCAAACGCAGCCTTTGGCATACCATAAATTGTACATGTAGATTTATCCTCTGAAATTGTTATACCACCGTTATCTTTTATATTTGCAGTTCCATCAGCACCATCTCTGCCCATTCCTGTAAGAATTACAGATATTAAATTTCCTCTGTACACTTTTATAGCAGAATTAAATAACTTGTCAACTGCTGGTCTTACTCCCCATATAGGCGGTTCTTCATTTAAGTGAATTAAATTATTTGAGCCTACAGTCATATGTTGACCACCCTTAGCAATATATATTGTATTATTACTAATCCTCATACCTTCTGCTCCTTCAACCACTTTCATCTTGCAAGCTTTATCTAGTCTTTCAGAAAATACTTTTGTAAAGCCTTCTGGCATGTGCTGAACTACAAAAACTGGCACCCCTAAATTTTCAGGTAATTTAGTTAATACCTCCTGAAGAGCCTTAGGGCCTCCAGTAGATGCCCCAATTACAACTGCATCTATCTTTTTATTTTTAGGTATACTATTCACCCTATGTATAGTTTTTTCTTTTATTATATTGGGATTATTTAAACCAATCTCATTATTAGTTATTGGGTTATTTTTATTAGTTTCTAAACTTATTAACTTCTTTCTAGAATTAACATTGCTAGTTATACTTTTTATTTGTTCTATTAAGTTATTTTTAACTTTTGCTATATCTAGCGAAATACTTCCTGATGGCTTAGTTATAAAGCTAATAGCTCCATTATCTAAACATTCTAAAGTTAGTTCCGATCCTTCTGTCGTTGAACTACTAAGCATTATTACAGGATAACTTTTCCCAAGTCTTTTTAATTCTTTAAGAGTTGCAAGTCCATCTAAATCCCTCATATGTACATCTAATGTGATAAGGTCCGGATTGTACTTCTCTACCTTCTCAACTAATTCTCTACCATCTCTAAATTTAGCTACAACTTCAAAATTACTTTCTGATTCTATCATATCTGATATCGCCTTCCTCATAAAAGCCGAATCATCAACAACAATAATCTTTATCTTACCCACCTAATCACACCTCTCTCTTTATTCTACAATTCTACAATTCCAAGCCCAACAACTTTAAGTATTACTTTTCCATCACTTGCATAAAGGATCATAGTTCTACCTTTATTTCCACCTGTCTCCTCAGCAATTATAGGAATAGATTCTTCTTTTAAACTCTTCTTCACTGCATCACTATTCCTTTTTCCAATATCGCTTATTATGCTCTTATCAGAAAAATTAAACATTGAAGCTCCACCAGCTATTTTAGCTACGAGATTTCTCTTTTTACACCCTTGCTTTTCCATTTTATCAATTAATAGTGGAATAGCTAAATCTGCAAATTTCATGGGGTTTGTACTACTTTTAAATTGTGTACTATCAGGAAGCATTATATGTGCTAATCCTGCCACCTTAACTGTCCTATCATATAAGGCGATTCCTATACATGATCCGAGTCCTATTGTCATTATTGTTCCTGGGTCGAGTACTAAATTTAGATCAGCTATTCCAACTTTTACTTCTGCACTTACCATCTTTACCCCCTAAAAGATTTTTTCTTCATCCTCTGAAGACAGTATCTTTTCTAAGTCTAATAAAATAACAATATTATCTTTTAATTTTATCAAACCTGCTATATATCTTTTATCTATTGTTGCTGTTATAGGAGGTGCTTCTTCCATTAAATCACTACTAACATCTCGCACTTCGTAAACATTTTCTACAATAATTCCGAATTTATTTTCATCTCTTTTTACAACTATTATTTTTCTATTTTCATTTTCTTCATCTTCTCCAAAATTAAACTTTTTGGATAAGCTAATTATTGGAAGTATACTTTGTTCATAATTTATTACTCCCTTTACAAAACTAGGCGAATCAGGAAGAATTGTTGGTTCTTCATATCCTAAAATCCTCTCAACTTCTTTTATATCTGTTGCGTAATGTTCTCCATTTAATCCAAATATTAAAATTTTCACTTCATTACTTGACATTACTTTGAACCCTCCTATAGTATAAATTTATCAATTGTTATTTCTCCAGTTTTATCTATATATGCCTCTACATTTTTAGAAGAAACTTCTAACATAATTTGTTTTTCTCCAAAGCAGAAAATAGTATTGTTATAAGCTATATCAGCTGTAATTCTTCCTTTTTTAGAGACTTTTAAAACAGTACTAACTCCAGCTGCACTTCCCACTGTCTTTAACTTTATTTCAGATCCAGCTGAAAGTGTGCCACCTCTACAAACAGCTTTTTCACTGGTAAACTCTATATTTTCCAATGCTATTATGTTGCAGGTATACTGTCCTTTACCTGTTATAAAAACACTCCCTGATGCTTCTATGGTAGACCCTTGAGCATACGCTAAATGCACACTTGTAGGAATTACCATCAAATCTTCTATTTCGCAAATTTCTTCATCTAACAATTCCTTAAAAATGTCAAATTCATTAATATTATTTATTTTAAGTGGGCCCAAGCCCAATAGTTTATTTATTATAAATGTTGTAACATCACTATGCTGAATTCCTTCAGACATATTATAATTCAAAATATTTCTACATATTTTAGGTAATGATTTCAACTTATTCTCTATTAATATTTTAATTATTTCTCCATCTTTTTTTGAACCTAGTAAGTTATGTTCTTTTACTTGCACTGTTGAATCAACTAAATCATCAATAATATGAGCCAGACTCTTCAAACTTTCTAAATACTGCTTTTTCTCAACATTCTCACATCCAGCTGTCACTGTTGAATTCAATATATTTCCGCCTATAAAAATTTCTCCTGAAGACCTGATTATTGCAGATTCTACATTTTTGCCGACATGAAGCTCATTCCCTGCTTTAACTTCCATTGCTTCTAAAACACTACCAACAACTTCAACATTACCAACAAAATCTATATTTCCGCTTTTTAAATCTACTTGATCTACCTTGTATAATTTATTTACTACAAATGTATTTGCTTTATAAGCTGGCTTACCCTCAGACGTTGCTATAATACTATTGTTTTCAAGTTTACATCCTTCTCCAAGCCTTACTCCTGTCTTTTTAAAAGTCTTTCTTTTAACAGGAACACCATATATATCTTGTCCATCATTTCCCGATTTTCCAGGCACTATTCTACCTATAACGTCTCCAACTTTAACATTTGCAATTAGAAATCTATTTCTATAATCAACTTTTTCTTCTGAGTCTTTGTAATGAATTAATTCTTCCGAATCGTGAAACAAAACTTGAATTTCATCTGGAATGTCATCTACAGCTGGCACTCCTTTTGCAACTATTTTTTTTTCTATATTATGTTCATTACATATAGTTTCTAATTCTTTTTCAATAATTCCATATTTAATTCCATTATTTTTTAGCAACTCTTTTAATTCTTTTACTGTATATTTTGGTGGATATTTATCATCAACATTCTTCTTTTTTATTGTTAAATTTTTTTGATATTCTTGGTTAACTAATTCATATATATGAGCTGGGGTTGATTTTATATCAACATATACCTCCAGTTTATCATCTGTAATTGATATATTTATGTTTCTTGTTGGCTCGTTCTCTTCAAATTTATATTCAATTTTATCTTGTGATGTTACAGGAGTTATTCCATCACATTTTTGCCCATTAATAATTAAAATTACACCCGGACAAGTTTTTATAGTAATAATTTCATCTTTATTATTGGATTCCGTTATTATTATTTTCCCATTCTCAATCTTAGCTCCAAATTCCTCTTTAGTTTCTGGTAATTCTTCAATTATTTCCTTTTCTTCAATGCTGCTCTTACTTTCGTCAACTTCTATTATTTCTATCTCCACTTTCTTTCTAAAAAACTTCTTTTCTTCCTTAATTATTCTATATTTTAAAGCTTCTTTCGAAAGATTTAATTCAGAAGATGCTTTTTCAAGACATTCATTTAAAGATGATCCAGAAAACTTCAAGTCCATAAATATCTCCCCCTAAAAATACTCCTTTATCTAAGTATACCACAGCCTATTTTAATTTTATATCCATTATTTATATTAATCTATATTATTTTACATGAAAATACAAATTAACTTAATTTTAATGATTTTTTATATATTTTTCTATCTCATCATCATATTCTTTCATCAATTTTCTAATCAAGTTATTATCCACATTAAAATTTATGCTATTTACCGTTTTTATTGGTAATATTTTAGGGGATGTACCCGAAATAAACATTCCATCCAATTTATCTATATCGGAATATTTATATTCTACTTCCTCGACTTCAACCCCAACATTATTTGCAATATCTATTATTTCTCCTCTGGTCACACCTGGCAATACAGCCTTTACAGGTGATGTCAAAAGTTTATTTCCTTTAACCATAAAAACATTTGATCTGCTGCCTTCTGTTATATATCCGCTCGAATCAACCAAGATGGCTTCATACGCATTTTTATCTTTTATCTCTTTATTAACCTTTTCTCTAAAGGTATCATTTATTATTTTCGCATTAGGATTTTCTCTTTCTCCAAAATAAAGTATAGTGTTAACACCATTCATATACATTTCATCAGATGGATATGAGTGTTCAATAAAAAATACTCTTAGCTTTTTTTCATTTACTCCAAATGTTATTTTTATATTTCCTTCAGATTTATTTTCACTTTCTATTAGCTCCTCAATTTCCTTACTTATTTCTTCGTAACTTACTAAAAATTCTTCATTTATTAAATTAAAAGAATTTTTCATTCTTTTTAAATGACTTTCTAGAAAAATTGCCTTTCTATCTATTACTCTTAAAACTTCATAAATTATTTTATCTTCCATGCCTTGCCATCCCTTTCTACTATATATAGATATTACAATTCACAATGCACATTTCACAATTCAGAATCATTGCTAAAATTCCTGCAATATTTTTAGAATCATGATAAAGAATCATTTTTGCAATGTATATATATAATCTGTAATATTAAATCAATATTATTAATTGCATAAACCTAAACTTTAATCATATGCTAATGTAAATTCTTTAACCCAGCTTATACTATGTAATCAAATCAATTTTATTTCTTAATAAGACTGATATCTCAATTTACATTTTATTTCCATCTTAGTATCTCTATATCATGATTCTTTTTATAGTTTATTAAATATGGCTTACCTACTAGATCCAATAATGGTTTATCTGATAAGGAATCAGAAAACATATACGATTCCTTAAAATCCACCTCAATTTTTTCATCTTTAAGTACTTCTTTCAATCTTCTAACCTTCTCTTCTCCCTTGCAGTTATTTCCTACCATTTTTCTTACGAAAGTTCCATTTTCAAATCCAAATTTAGTTCCTATTACTTTATCAACTTCTTTTATATTGTAAAATTCATTAACGTAAAATTCAGGAGATGCTGAAATCAGATATATATCATACCCCTCATTTTTAAGTTTTTTCATCATTTTCAATGCATCATCATATAAAATATTTTTTAGCCTTTCATCATAAAACTCTTTAACAAGTTCTGCTAACTCCTCTTCTTTAATTCCATCTATAAACCTTAAAAATGTCTCTTTTACTTTTCTCTCATCGTATATTCCAATTGCATACATAATTCCACAGTATATAGCTCTTGGTAAGAATCTAAGATTTTTTTTATCTTTTTTAATTACATACTTAAATAATTCCATTAAGGTTTCTTTTTTAGTAATGGTATAATCTATGTCAAATATAGCAAGTTTCTTCAAAACACAAATACCTACCTTTTTAATATTTAATTCTTAACACTCAAGAATATCATTTAACTTTACTTTAAATCATTAAGTGTTTAGAGCTAAATATTATAATTATTAATTTCGATTAAAAATCATTAGGCTTTTCTTTAAACTCAATTTCAGCATTCTTTTTATCACTCGTTTATTTTAAGTAATAATAACTTTAATTATTACAAGAAAATCGTAAATATATATATTGCAATTCACAATGCACATTTCACAGTGCACAATTATAGCTAAAATTCTCACAATATTCTTAGAATTATGATGAAGAACTATCTTTGCAACATATATACAAAAATTAAAAATCAATTCTAACTATAATATTCTTTCTTCATATTTAGTATTTATAAACAACTTTAAGACTAGGTTTATGTGATAACTTACCAAAATCATAAATATTTTGTTCCGAAAAGCCATGAAAATATCGCTTAAGATTCTAATTTACGGGTTTCACCATTTTAGCATGCTCTCACTTTCATAGGGAAGCTCCACTCATTACATTCGCTGAGGAAGTTCGAGAACCCAAAATAAAATTTTGAACTCTCACTTCACAAGCTAAAGTGTAACAACCTACAACTAAGAATCTTAGCAACTCATTTTCAAATGCTTTCTCCATATTATGACCCTTGTGGTTACAAATATATTTATGATTTCTAGTGAAGATATGACTTTAAGTCTTAGCAACTTTGTAAATATCTTCATCTAATAAGTTGAATTCTTAAGTTAGATACCTATGGATAAACCAATTATAAGTTAGATTTATACTATGAAATATATATCAACTAGAAATAAGAATTATGCTTTTGTGAAATGTTTCATTAGGAATTTGATGGTTTTGATTCTTAGATTAAAAGTTGTTCCAAGTATGCTAGTTCAAAGCTCGTCTTTGAGGCTAGCATCTTGGGTACAACTTGTAATCTTAGAATCATCCATTATAATTTCCTTAGGAACTGGAACAACAGCATAATTCTCATTTCGGCGAGATATATGCATAAGTTTAGGTCTAAGTTGGTTTATCTATATAAATTATTTAATTTTGCTTAAAAATGTTGAAATTCTATCTATTCCAGTTTCTATTATATCCATAGACGTCGCATATGATAATCTTATATAATCATCTAAACCAAAACCAGAACCTGGTATTACTGCAACTTTCTCTTCTTCTAGTAATACCTTTGCAAAATCTACAGAGTTGTTAATAGTTTGATCCTTAAATGTAGTATTCAAGTACGAAGATATATTAACCATTATATAAAATGCACCATTAGGCTTTATAATTGATATTTCATTTAACTTTTCTAATTTATATATCATGAAATTTCTTCTATTCTCAAATTCTTTAATCATATTGTTTAAATCTTCTACCGGACCATTTAATGCCTCTATTGCAGCATATTGAGCTATTGTATTTACATTGGATGTCATGTGACTTTGAATGCTTGTCATAAGCTTAGTTATACTTTCACTTGCAGCTGCATACCCTAGTCTCCACCCAGTCATTGCATACGTCTTAGAAACGCCGTTTATTACTATGGTTCTTTCATAAGCATCCTCATTTAATGCTGCTATACTTATGTGCTTTTCTCCATCATATATTAGCTTTTCATAAATTTCATCTGATATAATTAATAAATCATGTTCTTTTGCAAAATTAGCAATTTCTAACAATTCGCCTTCATGATAAATTGTTCCTGTAGGATTATTAGGGCTGTTTAATAAAATCGCCTTAGTTTTACTAGTTAAAGCTTTCTCTAGATCAGCAACTGTATATTTATAATTATTTTCTTTTAATGTTTCAACAAATACTGGAACCCCATCAGCTAATTTAACTAATTCAGGATAACTAACCCAATATGGTACAGGAATTAATACTTCATCTCCTGGATTCAAAGTTGCCATAAATACATTTGCAAGACATTGTTTTGCACCTGTAGAAATTATTATTTGACTTGGCTTATACTCTAAGTTATTATCATTTTTAAACTTACTACATATAGTAGTTTTTAACTCTAACAAACCTCCTGCTGGAGTATACTTAGTTTTCCCGTCATTCATAGCTTTTATAGCTGCTTGAATTATGTTTTCTGGTGTATTAAAGTCTGGTTCCCCTGCTCCAAAACTTACTACATCGACCCCTTGACTTTTTAGTTCATTAGCTTTAGCTGTGATTGCTAATGTAATTGATGGTGTGATATTCCCCGCTTTTTTAGATAATTGCATTGCTTTTTCCCTCCAATTTTGACCTTAAAATGAATTATAAAAAATGTTCTAATTCATTTATATATACTTTTGTCACATAATAAAAATATATCATTAATATATTGAATTGTAAACAATATGGAATATTTAAGGGACATGAAGGAAAATAACAAGTCAAAATGCAATGATTATTTTTCATTAGACAATGAAGCTGATTGATCTCATAGCGAGCCTATTAGGACAATCTACTGAAGCAGTATAATGGAAAATAGGCACTTATGAAAAGATCAGCTATGCTGCAACAAGGAACTTTTCTTAGCAGATTCACTTGTTATTTTTTTGAATGTCCCTAATACATATTAAACAAAAGACCTTAGTAATAAATTACTAAAGTCTTTAACTTCTTATTCTTCGCCTACTAACTCATTTTGATAATAAGCTGATACTCTATCAAATTCTTCTTCATCCGGAACAACAAGTTCATCTTCATCAAGTCTGAAAAGATAAACTGAATCTTCTTCTGGATTTTGAGCTAAATAATATGCTTTTCCTTCATATTCAAATTCGTCGATTATAGGGCATGTAACTACATTTCCATTTTCATCTTCTAAATCTATAACGAAGTTTTCTTCATCATTGCATCCGCATCCACATTCATGATCTTCATCATGGTGATGTCCACCACATCCACAACTTCCTTCTTCACTATTACATCCACATTTTTCTAAATCTTTTTCCATGTTTCAACCTCCTTTTGGTTCTTAATTAATTTTACCCTTAAATCATCAAAATTAAAACCCTTAAATAAAAAAATTGTAAAGTAATTTTAATAAATATTTCAATTATATATATTCTAGAACATTCAATTTATGAAAATTCAATTTAAATTACATTTATTAGAAACTAAACAGTTCTTACAATAAAATATAATTTTATTATTTCAGCTACTACATTAAGTTTCTTCTAAAAATAAGATCTCGATCACTTTGGATTTGGATCTTTTACGGATCTTCCTTTTCGAATGTATGTAAAAAAGAAGCCACTTCCTATAGAATAATTTCTACAAAGAAGTGACTCCTCTTTTCGCGCAAATTTAGTTATTTCAATATTTTAATTACTTTACTATTGTTGATTAGCTAATTTCTTGTATCCTTCTAATCTTTCCATAGCATCTTTCTTAGTCTTTTCAAATAAAGCATCAGCTTGTTCTGGGAATGCCTTAGCTAATGAAGAGTATCTAACTTCTCCCATTAAGAATTCCTTGAAGTCTGCAGTTGGTTCTTTTGAATCTAATGTAAATGGATTCTTTCCAGCATCTTTTAATTCTGGGTTGAATCTGTACATTTGCCAGTAACCACATGCAGTAGCTCTCTTAGCTTCTTCTTGGCTGTTACCCATACCAATTCTTAATCCATGATTTATACATGGTGCATAAGCTATTATTAATGATGGTCCTTTATAAGCTTCTGCTTCTGCAATAGCTTTCATAACTTGGTTCTTATCAGCACCCATGTTAATTTGAGCTACATATACATAACCATAACTCATAGCCATCATTCCAAGATCTTTCTTCTTAGTCTTCTTACCACTTGCAGCAAACTTAGCGATTGCAGCAGTTGGAGTAGCTTTAGATGATTGACCACCAGTGTTTGAGTAAACTTCTGTATCTACTACTAATATATTTACATCTTCTCCTGAAGCTAATACATGGTCAACTCCACCGTATCCGATATCGTAAGCCCATCCGTCTCCTCCGAAGATCCATTGTGATCTCTTAACGAAGTAGTCTTTTTCAGCTAATATTTCTTTAGCTAATTCAGTGTTAGATGCTTCTAAAGCAGCTGTTAATTTATCAGCTCTTTCTCTAGTTCCTTCACCTTCATTTACGTTATCTAACCATTCTTGTAATTCAGCTTTTGCTGGATCATTTGCAGCTATAGCAGCTTCAGCTTTTTCTGCAATTCTTTCTCTTATAGCCTTAACTCCTAAGAACATACCTAATCCATATTCAGCATTATCTTCGAATAATGAGTTAGCCCAAGCTGGACCATGTCCATTTTTATTCTTAGTGTATGGAGTTGAAGGAGCTGATCCTCCCCATATTGATGTACATCCAGTTGCATTAGCAACCATCATTCTATCACCAACTAATTGAGTTATAGCTTTAACATATGGAGTTTCTCCACAACCTGCACAAGCTCCTGAGAACTCAAGTAATGGTTGCTCAAATTGGCTACCTTTAACTGTCTTCTTGTTCATTGGGTTCTTCTTAGCTGATATATCATGAGTTAAGTAATCCCAAGCTTCTATTTGATCATGTTGAGATTCTTGTGGTTTCATAACTAATGCTTTTCCTGGTGCTGGACATACTTGAGCACAGTTTCCACAACCTGAACAGTCAAGTGGTGTTACACCCATTGTATAGAATAATGGTTCTTCTGTCTTTAATCCTTTAGCAGCTACAGCCTTATTTGCACTTGGTGCAGCATTCTTTTCTGCATCAGTTAATAAGAATGGTCTTATAGAAGCATGTGGACATACCATTGAACATTGGTTACATTGAATACATTTATCTTTATCCCATTCAGGAACATTTACTGCAATTCCTCTCTTTTCGAAAGCTGCAGTACCATTTTCAAAAGTACCATCTTCCATACCTGCAAATGCTGAAACTGGAAGTTGATCTCCTTCTTGTCTGTTCATTGGAATAACTATATCTTTAACGAACTTAGTAGCATGTTTAATTTCTACTGGAGCTTCATCTGCAACTGTCTTCCAAGCTTCTGGAATGTCTATTGCAACAATTGATTCAACACCTTTATCGATAGCAGCGTTGTTCATGTTAACAACTTTTTCACCCTTCTTACCATAAGAAGTTACAACTGAATCTTTTAAGTGTTTAATAGCATCTTCAACTGGAATAATGTTAGCTAACTTGAAGAAAGCTGATTGCATTATCATGTTGATTCTTCCACCAAGACCGATTTCTTGAGCAATACCTACAGCATTGATAGTATAGAACTTAATGTTGTTGTTTGCTAAAAATCTCTTATATGAAGCAGGTAATTTTTCTTCTAAATCTTCTGGAGTCCAGATAGTATTTAATAAGAATGTAGAACCTGGTTTTAATCCTTCAAGTACATTGTATTTATGGATGTATGATTGGTTAGAACATGAAACAAAGTCTGCTTTGTTTATTAAGTATGGTGACTTAATTGCTTTCTTACCAAATCTTAAGTGAGATACAGTAATTCCTCCTGATTTCTTTGAATCATAGAAGAAATATGCTTGAGCATACATGTCTGTATTGTCTCCAATGATCTTGATTGCACTCTTGTTTGCTCCAACAGTACCATCTGATCCTAATCCCCAGAACTTACAAGATGTAGTTCCTTCTGGAGTTGCATCTATATCTTCAGTTACTTCTAATGAAGTATTTGTAACGTCATCAACGATTCCGATTGTGAATCCATTCTTTGGTGCATCTTGTGCTAAGTTAGCATAAACTGCAGCAATATGTCCTGGATTTGGATCTTTTGAACCTAAACCAAATCTTCCACCAACAATAAGTGGTGCATCAGCTTGTCCATAGAATGCATTTCTTACATCTAAGTATAATGGTTCTCCAGTTGATCCTGGTTCCTTAGTTCTATCTAAAACAGCAATTTTCTTAACTGTCTTTGGAATAGCAGCTAATAATCTTTCATTTGAGAATGGTCTGAATAATCTTACTTTAATAACACCAACTTTTTGTCCATTAGCATTTAAGTAATCTATAGTTTCTTCACAAACATCTGTAGCAGAACCCATAGCTATAATTACTCTATCAGCATCTGGTGCTCCATAGTAATCAAAACAATGATATTCTCTACCAGTTAACTTAGTGATTTCAGCCATGTAATTTTCAACTGTTTCTGGTAATTCATTATAGAATTTATTAACAGATTCTCTTTCTTGGAAATAGATATCTGCATTTTGAGCAGTTCCTCTAGTTACAGGATGATTTGGGTTTAATGCTCTTTCTCTGAAAGCTTTAACTGAATCCCAATCAAGTAAACTTGCTAATTCATCATATTCTAAAACTTCAATTTTTTGTACTTCATGAGAAGTTCTGAATCCATCAAAGAAGTTTAAGAATGGAATTCTTGTCTTAATAGCAGTTAAATGTGCTACTGCTGCTAAGTCCATAACTTCTTGAACTGATCCTTCTGCAAGCATTGCAAAACCAGTTTGTCTTGCTGCCATAACATCTTGGTGATCTCCAAATATGTTTAAAGCAGAAGTAGCTAATGCTCTAGCTGATACGTGGAATACTCCTGGTAACATTTCACCAGAAATTTTGTACATGTTTGGTATCATTAATAATAAACCTTGTGAAGCTGTATAAGTTGTTGTTAAAGCTCCAGCTTGTAAAGATCCATGAACTGCACCAGCTGCTCCAGCTTCTGATTGCATTTCCATAACTTTTACAGGTTGTCCAAATATGTTCTTTCTTCCTTGTGCTACCCATTCATCTACATGTTCTGCCATTGGTGATGATGGTGTAATTGGGAATATTGCAGAAACTTCTGTAAATGCATAAGATATATGAGCTGCTGCAGTATTACCGTCCATAGTTTTCATTTTTCTCATCGCGTTGACCCCTCTTTCTAATTTTAAACATAAATTAGTAATTTAAATTTATTAATAAGTTAGTCTTAAAGACCACCTAATAAACATATTAATATTTAGCTTAAGAGATTTTTAACAATAGACGCACGAAACAATATGACAAACCTTATATTAATTAACTAGTTTTTTTCCTAATTGTTTAATAATGTTTGCCTGCGTTTTAGTTGGTGAATCTTTAATTGTTAAATCTCCAATTACATTAAAACCATAAGATGACATTTCATCTTTCCATAATTTCATAAAAGTATCTTCAATCCACCCGTAAGTTGCAAATAAAATACAATTTTTATTTATGTTTACATCTCTATAGTTTTGTAATTGATCTAAAAATGGTTTCATTTCTTCCTGCTCGATTTTAGTGGCATCTACTGCTGGACTTCCAAAAGCAATAGAATCAGCTTCTAAAACATCTTCCAATGTGGCATCTGCAACGTGCTTCACACTTACTTCCGCTCCCTGCTCCCTAGCACCATCTGCCATAGTGTTCGCAAGTGCTTCTATATTTCCTCCACAACTCCAATAAATGATTGAAACTTTTTTCATTGTAATGCACCTCATCTTCTTGTTAAATAATTAACTTATGTTTTCACTAAAATGAACTTACTCTTTTATTATATCTCACATATTTTTTTTTGCAAGATTTGATTGTATAATTTGTGCTTTATTTAAATAATAATTACAAATTTAATAATTTATTTTTTTCCCTTAACACTTCTTAATAATACATTTATTATTGCTTCAACACCGCTTTTAGCTTGACTCTTTTCCATATTATTAATTAATTCATCTTTTCTTTTTTTTAGCTCAAGAACTTTTTCATATAATACATTATTTTTAATTTCTTCTTCTTGCAGCATTAATGAATACCCTTCTTTTTCAAACGACTTAGCATTTAATATTTGATCTCCTCTACTTGCCTTTTTTGAAAGTGGTATTAATAGTGTTGGTTTTTTTAATGCTAAAAATTCAAATATAGAATTAGCGCCTGCTCTTGAAATTATATAGTCACAAGCCTTCATAAGGTCAGGCAATTCTTCGGTTACATATTCAAATTGCTTATACCCTTTTTTATTCAAAAAATTATTATCTACATTACCTTTTCCGCAAATATGAATTATATTAAAATCTTTTAAAAGCTTATCTAGATCTTTTCTTATTTCTTCATTTATGAGCTTAGAACCTAGACTCCCCCCCATAATAAAGAGAATCTCCTTATTGTCAGAAAATTCACATATCTTTTTTCCTCTAATCTTATCTCCGTTAAGTATTTCTTCTCTGATTGGGCTTCCTGTAAGTACTCCTTTATCATCCTTTATAAACTTTAGACTTTCTCTAAATGTGACACATAGTTTATCACAAAATGGTGCCGAAAGTTTATTTGCAAGCCCCGGAGTCATATCTGATTCATGCGCAACCACTGGTATTTTTTTAATAGATGCTGCTATTACAACTGGAACAGCTACAAAACCACCCTTTGAAAAAATCACATCTGGTTTTTCTTTTGATAATATTTTTAGTGCTTGAGCAATTCCCTTTAAAATTTTGAATGGATCAGTAAAATTTTTCACATCGAAATATCTTCGTAATTTCCCGCACGAAATTCCGAAAAAAGGTATATTGTTTTTAGTTATTATTTCTTTTTCAATGCCGTCAAAACTTCCGATATATTTTATCTCAAAGTCCTTTTGCTTTAATTTAGGAACTAAAGCCAGATTAGGAGTAACGTGACCAGCAGTTCCTCCCCCTGTCATTATTATTTTATACTTAGCCAAAAACTATCATCCTTTCTTATAATAACTCAAAATATATGATCTTAAATTCACAACATCTTTTTATACTTAACCGAAAACTCTATTCTTTTACCTATAGTTTTGTATTACTATTTGTATAGTAGTATTACCATTATATTCATTAACATTTGGATAAAATACTAAATCAAGGTTCACATGATTATATTCTCCATTATAGAGTTTTTGCAATTCTTCATTTCCATATTTACTGCTAACTTCTTCTTCAAACTTTTCAATATCACCAAAATAAATAGCATCCAGAGCTTTATTCATCCTGGTCTTGAGTTTTAATTTTAGCACATTCCTATTCTTCCCAAGTATTGTTGCCCTTAATAAATTAATATTTTTCTCAGCAAACAATGGTTTAGAGTTTGATTTACCAAAAGGCTCTAATCTTTCTAAATCATTTATCACATCATAGTTTATAGCATCAAGCGGCAAAACCGAGTCTATAGTAACTTTTCTCAATAAATCCTCGTCTTTTAAAATTGTATTTTCATTTAATCTTCGCCTAAATTCATCTATATTTTCTTCTTTTAATGAAAAACCTGCAGCCATAGGGTGCCCGCCAAACTTTTCAAGCAGATCCTTGCACTTAATAAGTTCTTCAAACATATTGTATTCTTCTATTGATCTTCCTGAACCCTTCACACCATGTTCTGCTTTTGTTATAACTAAAGTTGGAACATTATATTTTTCTTTTATTCTTCCTGCTATTATACCTGCTAAACTTTCATGTATATCAGGAATATAGATAACAAACACTTTATCATTTATCATTCCACTTTTCTCTATGATTTCAACAGCAGCATCGACGCCATTCATGGTCATATCTTTTCTATCTTCATTTAATTTAACTAATTCTTTTGCGAGCCTTACTGCTTCCTCTTCATCATCTGAGAGCAATAATTTCAATCCTCTTTTAGCCGAATCTAGCCTTCCTGAAGCATTTATGCATGGCCCTATAATAAATCCAAGATGATATACCGATAAAGTTTTTTCTGTTAATTCGCATTCTCTTATTAATTCTTGTAGTCCTAAGTTAGTTGTACTGTTAATAAGTTCTAATCCCTTTTTAACAAATATCCTATTCTCATCAACTAAATCTACAACATCGCAAACTGTCGCTATTGCCAAAAATTCTATGAATTTGTAGCATTCTTTTTTATCTATATTAAAAGTCTCATAAAGAATTTCTACAAGCTTAAATGCTACACCCGCTCCACACAATTGTTTAAATTTATAATTGCATTCACTTTGCTTTGGATTTACTACAGCATCAGCACTTAAACTTATAAATTCTCTGACGTTATTTTCTTTCTCAACAAATGGTATATCATGATGATCTGTAACTATTACGGTAATTCCTAATTCTTTTGCGTATTTTATTTGGTCTATAGCGGATATACCATTATCGCAAGTTAGTATGGTATCAACCCCATCTTCTTTCGCCTGCTTTATAATATTCATATTAATTCCATATCCATCTTTTATTCTATCTGGAATTTCATAATCTACATTTGCATTGCACCTTTTTAAAGCTGAGTATAAAATATAAATACTTATTACACCATCAACATCGTAATCTCCAACAATTCGTATCTTATTCTGAGCTTTTATTTTCTCACGCAGTATATCAACTGATTTTTCTAAATCTTTCATTTCTCTAGCCTCATGAAATTTATCAAAATCCGGGTTAATATAACTTCTTATCATTTCATCGCTTATAATATTCCTGTTTACTATAAGCCTACTAACCAATTCTGAAAGTGCATATTTTTTAGATATGTATTTATAATCAGCTTTTATATTTTTTATAAACCATCTTTCTGCCATTTCTTCTCCCCTCACAGCATGCCGCAACAATACCCCTAAGACCTTTGATCCTAGAGGTTATATACTTTAGATTTCTATATTTTTCATTTCTCTTATACTGAAATAAAGTGAAAACTTTCCCAGTAAATTTGATAACTTTTACCCTATAAACATCTTATATAACATACCAGATGAAATACTTTCTACTTTATTCCCATATCCAAGAATATCTAATAACTTATATGCAAACGCCATTGCTGTTGCTGGACCTCTGCTGGTTACTATATTCTTATCAACGACTACAGCATCTTCTAAATATTCACAATTTGGTAATTCATCTTCATATCCAGGATAAGAAGTTATATTTCTTCCTTCTGTGATTCCCGCTCTTCCAAGAACTATTGGTCCTGCACAAATCGCTCCAATTAATTTTCCATCTTTGTTTTGCTTTTTAACAAATTTTATTACTCTCTCATCATCTCTTAAGTTAGTAGCTCCTGGAATACCTCCTGGTATTACCACTAAATCATATTCCATATTTTCATCAAAAAGCTTATCTGCTTGAACTACCACGCCATGACTTGACTTAACTTGCTTTTCTGCAATTGATACTAAATCACAAGTTACATCCGCCCTTCTTATTATATCAGATACAGTTAAAGCCTCTATTTCCTCAAAACCTTCTGCTAATAAAACGCATACTTTCTTCATATCAATTCCTCCTTAAATCTAAACAATGAGGATATCCTAAACTATTTTTTAGAACACCCTCATTCTGCTTCTCTTCAATTTATACCTACATTATACCCCATTTATTGTTTAACTACCACAACTTAATTGTCAGAATTGGAACTTTCCAATCTATAATTTTCTTTACTTTCTTCCAACCACCTGCCATAAACGATTCACACATAATGATATATTTTGTGTGAGACATTCACTTTGCTAAAAAGTAAGAATCAGAAATTTTTATTTTATATACAACATAACTTGTTATGTTTAGTAAGTTCTGAATTGTTCTTCGCACTCTTCTTAGCAGTGCGCACTTTTTTATAGGTGCTATGTTCTTAATTGTGCTTAATAAGTTCCGTATTGTGCTTCGCACTCTTTTCAGCAGTGCGCACTTTTTTTATAGGTTATATGTTCTTGGTTGTGCTTCGCACCTTTTTATAGGTGCTAGGTTCTTAATTGTGCTTCGCACTTTTTTTATAGGTGTACATCTTTTATTTCATCATCAAGTGAGACCATCATTATACTTGTTCCTCTTCCAGCTCTATTTTGTAATTTAATATCACTTATATCCATTACTGATTTCTCCTTGCCTTTAGAAACAAGTGTAATTTTTGTATCATCCGAAGATAACATTACGGTATTATCATCACTTTTCTTGTAATTACTATGATACTTTCCAAAAATGACTTGATCTTCATCCCTCAGACTTATTCCAGTTACTCCCGAAGCTATTTTACCCATAATATTTACATTTTCAACCGGGAATCTTATTGCCATTCCTTTTGTAGTTATCATAATCAAGTGCCCAATCTTTATTTGATTCATTTCTACAGATACAACTTCATCATCTTCAAACTTAAACTTATAGCATGCTTGCTTTAGAAAGTCACCTTCAAATTCTTTTAACAATGTTTTCTTAACCATTCCTTTTTTCGTAAACGTGTATACTCCTAAGTCTTCATCATAAGAATCAATGGAAATCAGACTTATTATCTTTTCTCCCTTTTCCATTTTACCTATAAATGCTTCTACATTTATTTCTTTATTCAAAACATTTCTCATTAAAAATACTGGTATTTTATATACATATCCTCTGTTGCTAAAGATAAGCAATTCTTTTAAAGAATTTGTTTTAACTTTTAATGAGTCTTCCTTTATCCTCTCATAGAATTTAAACTTATTCTTATCAGTAACTCCAACACTTAATTCAAAATATTCAATTTCATTAGTATCTTCTACTTGACTAATTTCATCTTCTTCTGAGAAATTAAATAGCTGAGTAGGTAAAATATTTCTAGCCGTTTCCTCTAGATTTTTTATTTCAAGAGTAAATTCTAACCCTAGTTTACTCTTAACTTTTAAGAACTTCTCTTCTTCTTCCAATTCTCTCATGGATACGTCAATCAACTCATCACCATCTCTAAGTTTTAACGCTTGAAGTTTACCATATGCAGTTTGGAATTTATCTAAAGAACTTAACTTAATTCCTCCATGTTTTGTTATAAATCTAAATGCCTTGCTAGGATTGAAATTATCTATGGATATAGCTGCAATTATCTTCTCATTATCAAGATTTAAAGATTTAATAATCTCATCCAATCTATCCCCTTTTTCTTTCCATCTCATTTCAGGAATATTAATACCTTTTGTTTGATACATAAAACCTTTATCTGTAAATACAAGAAGTGTATCCTTAGTATTCGAATTTATTAAATATTTTAAAGAATCTCCTTCTCTATACTCAATATCTTCTGGATTAGAGCTAGATCTAGTGTAATTTTTTAATGGTATTCTCTTTACAAATCCGTCTTTAGATATTGTTACCATAACTTCTTCTACAATAATTAATTCTTCAACATCAATTTTACTTTCATTATCATCATGTATAATTTCAGTTCTTCTATCATTTCCGTACTTATCGCTTATTTCTTTTAATTCACTTTTAACAACTTTCAAAAGTTCTTTTTCACTAGATAAAATCTTCTCAAGTTTTTTTATAAGTTTCTCAAGTTGCGCATATTCTTTTTCAAATATTTCTATTTCAAGACCTGTCAACCTATATAACATAAGTTCCAATATAGCTTGTGCTTGAGCCTCAGAAAACCCAAATTTGCTTATCAAATTTTCCGATGCATCCTTTTTAGACTTTGAACTTCTAATGGTTGCTATAACTTCATCTAAAACACTTATAGCTTTAATAAATCCTTCAACAATATGATGCCTCTTTTTTGCCACATCAAGTTCTTTTTGGGTTCTTCTAGTTATTATTTCTTTCTGGTGCTCTACATAATATCTTATTATAGCCTTTAAACTCATAGTTTCTGGCTTTCCATTTGCAAGGGCTACCATGTTAAAACTTATGTTACATTGTAAATCAGTTTTTTTGAACAGATACTTTAGCACTTTATCTGCAACATCTTCATCTGCATTTTTCTTTAATTCAATTACAGCTCTTATTCCACTTCTATCAGACTCATCTCTAATATCTGTTATAGATTCCAATGCTTTTGCATGTCTCTTATCTCCAGTCATTTCAGATATTGTTTGGAGAATCCTAGACTTATTTCTTCTGTATGGGAATTCAGTTATAATTATTCCGATTCTTCCATTTTCTAATTTTTCAATTGAAGTCTTTGCTCTATAAGCTACTTTTCCTTCACCAGTTTCATATGCTGATAAAATGGATTTTTCCCCTATTAAGATTCCTCCAGTAGGTAGATCTGGTCCTTTTATATATTTCATGAGCTCAGAAGTAGTTATTTCATTATTATCAATATACGCTAGAACTCCTTCTGTTACCTCTCCCAAATTATGTGGAGGTATATTGGTTGCAAGCCCTACAGCTATACCAAACGCCCCATTTACAAGTAAATTAGGATATCTACTTGGTAATACTTTAGGTTCCATTTCACTATCAGAATAGTTTGGAACCATTTCTACCGTATCCTTTTCAATATCTCTTAGCATTTCCATTGCAATAGGAGATAATCTAGCCTCTGTATACCTCATAGCTGCAGCCCCATCACCATCGATAGATCCCCAGTTCCCGTGACCTTCAATTAACGGCGCCCTAGTTGAGAAATCTTGAGCTAGTATTACCATAGATTCGTATACAGATGAATCACCATGAGGGTGATACTTACCTAAGATATCTCCAACTATTCTTGCAGATTTATAATAAGGTCTATCTGGAAAGGCCTTAAGCATATATGAACCATATAAAATTCTTCTATGCACAGGCTTAAGACCATCTCTAACATCAGGAAGTGCTCTATCTTTAGCAACTTCTATAGCATATGGTAAATAATTCTCTGGCATTGCTTCTTCTAGAGGAATACCAATTATATTATTATCTTTAGGTATAATATTTTCATTCTTTTTTGCCATACTCTTCTCCTTTTTTGATGCATAATACACAGTTCACAATCCACAATTAATGGTGAAATTTCTAAATTTTAATTTTAAGTTCCGCAGGAACATGTTCATTGATTGTGCATTGTACCTTGTGAACTGTAAATTGATTAAAATTCTCCGTATTTATACATATAGTTCTTTCTAGGTTCAACAATATCTCCCATAAGTAACGAAACCATCTTTTCTGCTTTTGCCGCATCTTCTATAGTTACTTGAAGCAGAGTTCTACTTTCTGGATTTAGTGTTGTATCCCATAATTGATCGGGATTCATTTCTCCTAGTCCTTTATATCTTTGAATCAGTGCACCTTTTCCAACCTGTTTCTTTGTATTTTCAAGTTCGTCATCACTATACGCATATTTAACTATAGTTTTTCCTTTAGTTTCCCTATACACTTTATACAATGGGGGCTGCGCTAAATATAAATGTCCATTAGCAATAAGCGGTCTCATATATCTATAAATATAAGTCATCCATAATGTCCTAATATGATATCCATCCACATCAGCATCACTCATTATTATTATCTTGTCATATTTTAAATCTTCTTCTCTGTAGTTATCCAAAGTACCTGTTCCAACAGCAGTGTTAAATATTTTTAATTCCTCAGAAGCCAATACATTTTCAAGTTTTTGTTTTTCAGTATTCATTATCTTACCTTTTGAAGGCATGATAGTTTGAAATCTTCTATCTCTGGCTTGCTTTGCAGATCCTCCTGCCGAATCTCCTTCCACAACTATAAATTCATTCACAGTTTTATCTTTCAATGTACACACAGCAACTTTTCCTGCAAGCGGTGCTGTACCTTTTCCTATTTTCTTTTTTTCTGCTTCATTTATTTTCTTAATCTTGTCTCTTCTTTTAGCTGCCTCTAATGCGTTATTAATTATACTTGTTGCCAAAGTTTTATTATCTTCTATCCATTCAGAAAATTTAGTATACACTAAATCATTCATCATAGTATATGCTTCATTATTTCCAAGTTTAGTCTTAGTTTGACCTTCAAAGATAGGATTCGTGATTTTAATTCTTACAATAGCAGTCATACCTTCTCTTAAATCATCGCCTTCAAATTCCTTATCTTTTTCCTTAACCAATCCTAACTTTTTAGACCATTCTTTAAAAGATCTTGTCATTCCAGTCTTAAATCCAGTTTCATGAGTCCCAGCTTCTGTTGTTGGAATGTTATTTACATAACTTGCAATATATTCAGTAGTTGAATCTGTAAATTGAATACATACTTCACCATATAATTGAAGTTCCCCAACAGTTCTTTCGCCGTCAAAAATTATAGGTTCTTCATGAATTGGTGTTTTACTTTCATTTAGATAATTTATAAAATCTAAAAGACCATTTTCTGAGTAATATTCTTTAGTGATTTCTTGTCCTTTTCTTTTATCTATTAATTCTAATCTTATCCCTTTATTTTGGAATGCCAGTTCCTGTAATCGGCTATCTATTATATCAAATTTAAAATCAGTAGTTGAGAAGATTTCTTTATCCGGCTTAAATGTGATCTTTGTTCCAACCTTATCTGTTTTTCCAATCACCTTCAAGCTGCCAACAGATGTTCCTGGCATTTCTCTTTTTAATTCTTTATCAAAAGCATATTCAAATCTTTGTCTGTATATATTCCCGTTTTGGTAAACTTCAACCTCTAACCATTCTGATAAAGCATTTACTACTGCTGCTCCAACTCCATGAAGTCCTCCAGATGTTTTATAATTTTTATTATCAAACTTTCCTCCTGTATGAAGTTCAGTAAATACCATTTCAACTCCAGATTTCTTTTTGATTGGATGAATTCCTGTAGGTATACCTCTTCCGTTATCCAATACGGTTACACTTTTATCTTCATTTAACGTTATTGTTACTTTGTTACCATATCCGTTAGCTATTTCATCTATGGAGTTATCTATTATTTCCCATATACAGTGATGTAACCCCTTACTACCTGTAGATCCTATATACATACCTGGTCTTATTCTTACAGGTTCTAGCTTTTCAAGTGATGTTAAATCTGTTACATCATAAGCATTAGTATTTTTTAATTCCATAAAACTCCTCCATCTGAACACCAGTTCTTATTTTTTCGTAATTATTTCGCTCTATAAAATATACTGCCTTTCTGCTTTAATGTCAAAAAAAACTTAAGCAGACATCTCTTATTTTCTTAAATCTTCTAAGATCTCTGTTCCCTGAATTGCATGAGACAAACAATATTTCATTATTATATATCATTAATATTTATATTAAAATATATATTTCTAACAATACTTACTACTTATATATATTTATTTGACATTTTCATAAAACATATACCTTATCATAATAAAAATAGGATGTCAAAAAGGTCTTTTTAACCATTTTACGACATCCTGATTTCTAATTTATACTTTTGTTTAGAGTATTACACATCACATATTTCTATCTTTCTAACATGCTTAGTATGACTCCACTCTTTATTATTCTTATTTAATATACCTTGAATTGTAATTGGTATCCATGTTAATGTATATAACGCATATAACCAGAATCTAAAGAATAAAATTAATTCTTTCTTTCCTAGTAATATTCCTGTTAATATCAAGAATGCTAAGTTATAAGCTAAGCCACTCACCCAAGCAATAATCCAATTATCCATATTAGATGTTAAATAAGGAACTACGAAAACATTACTAGAATATAATACCATCATAACTAAGAATGGTTTTGTAATTTTTTTATCAATTGTTAATATTAACGGAGTAATCAAAAATTGAATAACCGCAAATGTCTTAAATCCAACATCACTAAACAAATAATTTATAATAAATATATTTACGCCTGTAGTATTTGCCTGTATTAAAGTTAAAACTGCTGAAATACCAAGTAATAACGTTACAAAAGGCTGCAATACGTATAGTGCGCAGTCAAATATATAAAACTTTCTTTCCATTATTGACTTCTTAACAAGCTTAAAGAAATATCTTGAAGCAACATCTGTAAAACCTTGCATCCATCTTTTTCTTTGAGTCCATGATTGTTTAAGCTTTAATGGTTTTTCATCATATATAATCGCATCATGAGCCCAACCAACTTTTTCTCCATTTAGTACAAGCTTACATGAGAATTCTAAATCCTCTGTCAAACAAGTGGCCCCCCAGCCTAATTTCTTCAATGTCTTAGTTTCAATAGCAAATCCTGTTCCACCAATTTGATTAGAAAATCCTATATTAGCTCTAGCTAACTGGAACATTCTATTTTGAGTCCAAAAAGCTATTGAATAAGCAGCAGCAATCCATGAATCATCTGGATTCTTACTGTCTATATATCCTTGAACAACTTTGTAACCTTCCTGCATCTTTGAATTAATCTCTTTTAAGAAATCTTTATGTACAAGATTATCTGCATCGAAGATAGCAATAGCATCATATTGTTTTTCCATTGCAAATAACTTTGCAAACATCCACTCTAACGCATAACCTTTTCCTCTTTTATCTTTTGCAAATCTTTCACAAACATTTACCCCGTAACCTTTAGATATCTTAGCTGTATCATCTGTACAATTATCTGCAATAACGAAAACGTCATACATTTCCTTAGGATAATCTAGTTTTAGCATACTCTCTATGAGACTACCAATAACGACTTCTTCATTATGTGCTGCTATTAACAATGCAAATTTATTTTTAGGTTCATAGTTCTTATTTTCTTTCTTTCTGAAAAGCCCTATAAGTCCTAAAGCTAAATAGTAACATGTTATTGCAAAAACAAAAATTTGAAAAAATGCTGTTATGGTAAAAATGTATTTTCCCATTACATTCACTCCTAATATTTAATGAGATATATTCCCATTTATTATTTTATATCTATCATCATACTATACCTATTTAATAATATTTCAATAAAAATAAAAAATCAACCCTATTTTCTTAAGATAAAATTAATATTGCCTTAATAAAATCCTTTACATTTCATTTTTTCTAGCTCAATTCATGATATTTCCCAAGCAATAAAAATATATAAATTTATCTAATTTTTCAACTGTTTATTTAATATTTTGTAAGAGACATATCCAATCAATGCTCCTCCAATAAGTCCACCTATGTGTGCATAATTATCAATATTTTTCACACTTAATCCTATAAATAAATTTATAAGTATTATCTGTAGTAAGCTAGATATATATTTTTTCTGCAATCTGTGCCTTTCCATAATTGCAAAAGCTAACAAAGCTCCCAAAAGACCAAATATGCCACCTGATGCTCCTACTGATATAGTATATGGACTTGCTAGATAACTTAATATTGATGCTGTTATACAAGAAGTGATGTAAATAACTAGATACTTTTTAGCCCCATAAATCTGCTGAATTTGCGGACCTACTATATATAAAGAATACATATTAAATGCTATATGTATAATGCTAGAATGTAAAAAAGCACAAGTTAATAACCGCCATACTTCTCCATTATTTATAAGTGCATTATATTTAGCTCCAAAGGTCACTAGTACTGAATTATTTATTGCATTTATCATTTCCTCCGATAACAACTGAGATGAACCTAATGAATGTTTAATATTATAAATGTCGATTTGCATTATTATAAATATTATTACATTTATCAATATTAAAATCATAGTTGGAATTTTATATCTAAAAACCTCTCTCTTATTATCAATATTTTTCACTTTACTTTTATTTATATACAGTTCAAGTATTTTTTTTAAGGGCAGACATGATTCATCACACTTAATAACTGTATAATTTCCTTTATCCACGATAAGTTTATTTACCATAACTGTATTATTTATATTTGTATATTCCCCTTTAGATAAAACTATCATATTTAGAGAAAAGTCTTTTCCTAAGGTTTTTATATATTCAAAAGCTTCTAAAAAGTCTATATTTTCATTTTCATCCTCGCTTATCAAAACGCAGTATATTCCATTTGATAACTCTTTAATTGCAAGAAATATTTCTCTTTTATGAAAATCACTATAATATTGTTTCATATAGAAATTCTCTGCATTTACTAAAATTTTATAAAATTCTTCTTTAAAGTTATTCATAATACCTTACCTATTCTTATATAAAAATTCATAACTTATTATTTTATAATGTAAATTCACAATTATAGACAATTTTATTTATGTCACAATTGTGAATTTCACATTATATATATATCAAAAATAATTCTTCATCATGATTCTAAAACTATTGCAAGAATTTTAGCCATAATTGTGAATTTTACATTATATATTAGGCATAATCAAAAAAATAACAAATCTATCTGCTAAGAAAAGTTCCTTGTTGCAGCATAGCTGCTCTTTTCATAAGTGCCTATTTTCCATTATGCTTCATGCAGATTGCACTAATAGGATCGCTATGAGTCCAATCTTCTTCTTCTCCTAATGAAAAATAATCATGGCATTTTATTTTGGACTCGTTATTTTCTTTCATATGCCTTATTGAAATACATCTTGGATTTCTGAATTACCTTGCAAACCCTAATTATCTATCATATCTAAAAGCTCATTAAATCTCTTTATTGTAGCTTCTATTGGCGTATCTGTTGTCATATCTACTCCTGCATTTCTTAAAATATTTATTGGATAATCGCTTCCACCAGATTTTAAGAAACCTTTATATTTTTCTACTGCATTTTCTTTACCATCTAAGATAGCCTTAGAAAAAGCTGATGCTGCTGCGTAACCTGTAGCGTATTGATAAACATAAAAATCTGAATAAAAATGAGGAATTCTTGACCATTCCACATCTACTTCTTTGTCTATAACAATTTCATTTCCAAAGTACTTAACATTTAGATCATGCCAAGCTTTATTGTAATCTTCCGCTGTTAATGGTATTCCTTTTTCTAGAGTCTCATGTGTATATAACTCAAATTCTGCAAACATCAGTTGTCTAAATACAGTTGTTCTTATTTGTTCTAATTCTTGATTTATTAAATATAATTTTTTCTTTTCATCCTTTTCATTTTCAATTAGATAGTGAATAAGTAATGATTCATTTGTTGTGGATGCAACTTCTGCGCAGAATAATGTGTAATTTGCATAGTAATATGGCTGCTCTTTTCTTGAATAATATGAATGAATTGAATGCCCCATTTCATGTGCTAAAGTTGAAACATCTCCTAGCTCATTATTATAATTTAACAAAACATAAGGCATAGTATCATATCCACCCCAAGAATATGCTCCTCCTCTTTTTCCTTTGTTTTCATATATATCTATCCAACCATCATTAACTCCACTTTTAAAGATATCTAAATATTCTGTTCCTAGAGGATTTAATGCTTTCAATACTATATTTACTCCATCATTAAACTCAATTCTTTCTTTTGGAATTTCAATGACTGGAACATATAAATCATACATATGAATTTCATCTAATCCTAATAGTTTCTTCTTAATTTTTACATATCTATGAAGTGAATCTAAATTATTATTTATTACTTTAATTGCATTTTTGTAAACTTCTAAAGGAATATTATTAGGTTTCAATGATGCTTCCAATGCATTATTATATTTTCTAACTCTGCTGCTAAAATTGAAAGTTTTTATTGATGCACTTAGGGACGTTGCTAGAGTATTTTTCAACTTATCATATTCCCCAAATAATCTTTCAAATGCTGCTTTTCTTACCTCTCTATTTTTACCTCTTATGAATGAAGAATAGTTTCCTTCTGTTAATTCAACTTCATTACCATCTTCATCTTCTATTTTTCCAAATGTCATATCTGCATTAGTTAATATATTGTGTATTGCTGAAGGGGCATCCAAACAATCTGATGCCGCTGCTAACAATTCTTCCATCTCTTTAGATAATATGTGTGGCTTTTCTTTTAATATATCTTCGATTAAGAATTCAAATTGTTTTAATTCATCTAATCTGTTTATTTCGCTTTTAATAAAGCTATCATCTAAACTTAAAATTTCCGGTACAAAGAATGCTGTGTAACTTGCAAGCTCTGCCATATATATATCAACTTTACTCATTAAACTTTGATAAGTGGTATTTGAAGTATCTTCATCACACTTTAAATGAGCATAAATAAATAAGTTTTCTGCCTTCCTAGATACTTTTTCATTGAATTTCAAATAATCTAGTATTGCTTCTCCATTCACAAGTTTTCCTGAAAAATCTTTTAATTTAACCGCTTCATTTTTTACATCTTCAAAGTCCTTTTCCCAATCCTCTATGCTTTTATAAATCTTATCAACCTTCCATTTAAACTTATCTTCTATTTCTTCTCTTTTCTTTAAATCACTCATATAAATACACCTTTCTTTACAAAAATTTTAGTAAAATTCTAAACCTTATTTATCTCAAGAATATTACCATATATATTCTTAAGAATATGCTTATGAAATGCACACAAATGACTATAAAATATCTTTTATCTACTCAGTATATTCAGATTCTTTTCCTTTAATAGCTTCACATACTGCATTCATCTCATTGTCTATTATAGATACCACTTCTTGTATCTTCCCTTTCATTACATCATAGTCATCTACATAATTAAATTTTATTATATATGTAGGATTGTATTCTTCTAAATCCTCTTCAATTTCAAATCCTTTTTCAGAAAATGCTTCGTTATTAAATAAATCATATATTGCTGAGTATTCCCATTCTTCAACATTTTTATTTGTATCGAAATACATATATACAATATCGTCCAACACATAAAGTTTTTTTACAAACAATGCTCCTTCATTTACTTCAAAACTTCCTAGTTCTTTCTTTATAAATCCTGTTTCTTTATCTTTTTCTATTAATACTAAACTTGAAAAATCCATAGTTCCACCATCCTGTTATTTTTATAATAATTATTTTTATATTAGTAAATCAAAACATATATAAGTTTTATGAAATCTCCTACATTACTATTTTTAGCCATAGTTCAATAAAGTATAGACTTAATTTAAAACATATATAGTTAATTTCTCATATAAAATTATATCAAAAAAGACATTTTATAACCATAAAAATAAAACCTGGTAAACTTTTTTCCAAATATAAGACTATATTCAGAATCCACTCAGATAATAATATTTTTTCCTTAACTTTGTCATACGCTTTTGTTTTTATTATATGGAATTATATGGTAATATTTTCTTATGTTCACTCATATACTGTGAATTTAATCTTATTTATTAATTTCTTCAAACTATACTTTAGGTACATCAAAAATAAAGGAGGTATACAGTATGCTGAATAGCGCACAGATTCAAGAAGAGTACTTTGTTTATAAAAAAAGAAGAAGACGAAGACTCCAGAAAAATATTACTCTAAAAAATAAAAGAAGACTCATGTTATCTTTAACTATTTCTTTCGGAATAATAATTATAGCTTCATTCTTTATGACTCGTGATATTTATATATCAAACAATTCCAAGGACCTCGGATTTTCTGTAGAACATAACTTTACTTCTGGCTTCTCATCAGAAAACAAACTCCTTAGAGTTCAAAAAATGTCACTGCTATATAATGATGGTGAAACTGCTGTTGTTGAAGCATCTGGGCTTTCTAAGGCTGCTCCCCATAAAACCATTTCAATTAAAGGAAGCTTTAAAAAGGATGATAAGAAAAGCTGGTGCTTAGAAAAAATATTTGACGAATAAATAAATTCATACTTATGCAATAAACTAGCCGAAATAAGGGTTAATCTTTTGTTTTGGTATGCTAGAGAATAGGACTGTGGATTTCTAACATTAGAAGTTGCACCCATTTCTGCATGCTCCTGTGGCAAGCACATGACAAGCAAAAAGTGGAACAATTTCTAATGAAGAAATCCTACAGCCTTATTCTCAATGCAACACTGCACAAAAGATTAACCCTTTTTCTAGTATCTAGAATTTCATATCATAAGTCTGATTCTTTTTTATATATAGATAACCCAATTATAAGTTAGATTTATACTATGAAATATACCCCAACTAGAAATAAGAATTATGCTTTTGTGAAATGTTTCATTAGGAATTTGATGACTCTGATTCCTAGATTATAAGTTGTTTCAAGTATGCTAGTTCAAAGCTTGCCTTTGATGCTAGCATCTTGGGTGCAACTTGTAATCTTGGGATCATCCATCATAATTCCTTAGAAACTGGAACAACAGCATAATCCTTATTTCGGCGAGCTATATGAATAAGTTCGGGTCTTAGTTGGTTTATCTATAGAACTATACAGCGAGAATTCTCATTACAGAAAACTATAGATTTTATCTAGTTTCTAAGAACGCAGCCAACTTATTAACAGTTGACATATCTTCTCTTTCTAAATCTGTAGGTTGTAATTTGATTCCTAGCTTCTCTTCTATTTGAATTAAAACTTCAATTATTGCTAGAGAATCTAGTAATCCAGCCTCAAAAAGATCTAAATCAAAATCTTCTGCTATTTCATCATTTCCTGTAACTTCAGTAAATATTTCTAAAACTTTGTCTTTCATAATAATATACTCCTTCTTATAGTACTAATTTTTTTAATTTCTTAGCTTGATTATTTCTATTTAAATAAATATCCTGAAAATATCAGCATACCAAAACATACTATGTGAAATGTTATTAAAACCTGAGCATAATTAAACCATTTCTCTTTTTTATGTTTCTTATAAAAACTTGATTTCCTCTGATAAATATCAGTTAAGACTAATGCAATTCCTTGATATAATCCATAAATTATATAGTATACAGTTAGTCCATGCCATAATCCCATTATAAACATAGTGATAATTTGAGCCACGTGGGAAGCGATAAACCTATTCTTAAACCTCTTTTTTCTCATAGAATTTAGCACAAATCTTGAGAAAATATAATCTCCAAACCATCGTGATAAAGATATATGCCATCGTGTCCAAAATTCTTTCATATCCTTACTTAAGAAAGGTTTATTAAAGTTATCTGGTGTTTTAATTCCAAAGATATAACTTGATCCAACCGCAAATAAGCTGTATCCTGCAAAATCAAAGAATAAATACATCGTGTAAGCATACATATAATTTACACTATTTAATATTGTAATACCTGAAGGTATTTTTAACAACCAATATGTATCAATTAAATATGCTAGTATAAATTTATAAGCAATTGCAATAAATATCTTTTTCAGACCTGGAATTAAATATTCTTCTAAATATATATTCTTTTCTACTTTTCTATTTAAATCATCCTCAAATCTTTTCCACCTGTCTATAGGTCCAGAACTTAAGGTCGGAAAAAATGTTATAAAATGAATAAATGTCATAAAATTTATTTGAGTTATTCTACCATCATAAATTTCTATTACTACTTGTATTGCCTTAAAGTTTAGATATGATAAACCAATAAAACCAATGTATGAAGCATAATGTGTAACCCCTGCTACTTTAGTTAATATAAGCGGAATTATTGATGCAAATAAGAATAACCAATATAAATATTTGTTATCTGTTTTCTTTCTAACAAACAAATATAAGTATATAACAAAAATTTCGCCAACTAAAAACATTGAAAATAAAGCTAATCCTAAACTTTTTCCCATGATCAAATATATCATTACAGCCGAAGCAATTATTCCATAATATTTTGATTTAATCCCATTTAGCCCTAAAACTATGGCAGGAATAAATGTTAGTAGCAAGATATATAAGTAAAAGTAATCTCCGTATTGTGTCAACTTCATTATACTTCCTCCAATAGTTTTTTCCTATCAATCTTTCCATTTACATTAGTCGGAAATTGCTTAACAATTTTTATATTTCTTGGTACCATGTATGAAGGAATCAAATTTGCCAACTCTTTCTTTATCATTATTCCATTTTTTAATCCACTTAAGCCATTATCTTCTTTTAACTCAATAAACGCAGTTAAATATGCAATTTTTCCATCTTTCTCTATTGGAACAACAGCTGCATTTTTTATATTACTAACTTTAACTAAGTTATTTTCTATATCTTCTATTTCTATTCTAAAACCATTAAGCTTTATTTGGAAATCCTTTCTTCCACAATAATATAAATTTCCATTTACATAATAGCCTAAATCTCCTGTTCTATATGCTCTACATTTAGATCCATTATAATCATCATATAAGAACGCTTTTGCAGTAACTTGTTCATTATTAAAGTATCCTTTGCTTACACTAGGACCTACAATTACTATTTCTCCTTTTTCTCCATCACCTAACACGTTGCCTTCATCATCAACAATCTTTACAACTGATGTTTTCATTGGATATCCAATAGGCAAGCTTCCTTCTTCCAACAATAATTCTTTGCTCATATCATTAGCTGAAACTGCTACAGTTGCCTCTGTTGGACCATATCCATTTACCACTCTTGTTCCTGGGAATCTATTTATAAGTTCCTCGCATAATGGTTTTGGTAATACCTCCCCTACAAAGATCATTGCTTTTAAATTCTGAAGCATTGTAGAATTAAAATCTTTTTCTGCAACACACATTCCTGCGAATGAAGGAGTTGATACCCATATATTAATATCAGATTTTCTCATATCATCAAACATATTCTTTAAGTTTGAAAGTGTTTCTTTTGAAAAACCATGTAATGTTTTCCCATAACATAATCCTGGGTAAATTGATGTTACAGATAAATCAAAAGAGTATGCAGCCTGATTCATGAATACTTCTTCTTTTTCATCTAAATTTAAATATTCTGCAATCCACTCAACAAAATTATCTAAATTGTTACTGCTTATTTGAACACCTTTTGGCTTCCCAGTGCTTCCAGAAGTGAATAATATGTATGCATTTTCATCTTCTTTTACCCAATTTTCTTTTTCTACTTTAACATCTTTATATTCTTTTACTATTTCTTCAATATCTTTATCTTTTAAGATCCTTATACTTTCAAAATTGCTTTCTTTGCTAAAATCAATAAGAACCTTTGGATGAACCTCACTGATAATTGCCTCCACTCTCTCTTTTGGATAGCTAATATCTATTGGTATATAAGCTCTTCCTGACTTTAAAGCAGCCATCATAACTGCCATCATTAAATTTTCCTTATTACCATATATAATAATAGGCGTTCTATCATCTTTAAATTCCCTTAATAAAAAAGCTGCTATGCATTCTGATATTGTATCTAATTCTGCATATGTCATAATATTTCCATCGCATTTTAATGCGATTCTATTACTATTTGAGTATTTTTTTATGCCTTCTAAAATCTTCATTATTTATATCTCCCTTAAAATTGATTATATACAAATGGTATTTCAGCAAATGGTTCAAATGTTAATACTAGAATTGCTAAAATAACTACAATTGAACTTACTAATGCAAATCCTAAAGCTCTATTTTTCTTTATTTCGTTTATAAAGTTGCTCATCAATTTCAAGCCATCCTTTCCATCCTAGATGCATTACATCACACATAAAATAAGGCGTATATTCTTGATCTTTTAAGTTCAAAACTTCAAATCCTCTTTCTTTAGCCATTTCTTCCACTTTATCGAAAAACTCATCTCTACTTTGCTTAGTCATTCCAGTGTAATCATACCATCTTCCATTAGTTGGTGCTAAAATTATATATGGCTTTATACCAAGATCAACACAAGTGTCTAAATATAATTCATAGTCATCAAATTCTTTTGAATTCATTAAATCAACATTTTTATTTATATCTTTTTGAGATTGTAAATTATTTTTTAAATTCTTGTCATAATATGTGTCATATACGTAGAACTCATTATTAGTTACTTGTTTCTTTGCTTCTTCCTCGGCCTTCTTATGCTCTTCATTCCAATCAACTGTTCTCAGCTGTTTTTCTGATTTTTCAGGTAGTTTCTTTAACCTTCTATATAATAGACCTTTGTCTTTAAGTTCAACAATATTTTCCCTTGCAACAAAATATGGCTTAAATATAACACTTGATACTTTAGATATTAAATTATCGTTTGTATAAAGTTTTGCATAAAGCTTTTCCGGTATATATTGTGAGCTTCCTGATAGCAGCTTATCCACTCTAGCTGCATATGTTTTTTTATGTTCTTCACTTATTTCTTTATTTGATAAAAATTTATAAAATTGCACTGGTGCAAAATTAGCTTGAAAGTCTGTCCCATCAACACCATGATCACTCATAAACCACTGAAGTGAAATTATAAATGCAACATTTGGTTTACTCTGGGTATTCTGGCTTCCTAAATTAGATATCTGAGTCAAGTCCTGGCAATATGCTCTACCATTAGTTACAATTGTATCCATTCCTTCTACAGGGAAAAAGGTTGTAGCTAATTGTGAAACTGGCGCCCCTAACTCTGATGACCCCTCTAATATTTGATAGTTATTATTTGTAACAAATTCATTATATACGAGTCCTCTATCTTTATAGCTGCTCCCATACTCTATATTTATTTCAGTTAAATCCTTGCTTTTTAACATAGCTCCTATTTCTTTATCCAAAAAAATATTAAGTAACATAACGGTTACTACAGCTGTAATAATAGGGAATAACATATATATAAGCTTTTTTTTCATTTGTCCCTCCTATTTCTTGTTTTTCTACTACGATTTCCATTTAATTCTATACTAATTTAAGACATATTTCAATGCAAAAGTCCCTTCTATCATAGTATATAAAATCATATGATTAGAATATATTTTCATAATCAAAGGCGGCTTTCTATGACAAATTTTTATAGTACTGTAGTATAAAATAGTTATTGTATTGGATATTAATCATAATATAAAAATATATTCTATTGCAAATTATTTGCATTTGAGTGTATAATATAATAATGCTTTAAGGAGTTGATTATTTGATTACTATAAAAAATCTATCATTTTCCTATACAAAAGGAACAGATTTATTAAAAAATATTAATCTTAATATACCTACTGGAATTTATCTATCTATACTTGGTGAAAACGGAAGTTGTAAGAGTACACTAGTAAAACTTATATTAGGTCTTCTAAAACCTGATAGCGGTTGTATAAGTTTAGATTCTAATAAAATTTCATACGTTTCGCAAAGACTTGATAATTTTAATGCAGAATTTCCAATAACAGTTAAGGAAGTTTTGTCTTGCCATGCCAAGACAGTGGGAATTAAGAATTCAAAGTCCATTCAAAGTTCTCTAAAAAATGTAAATATGAGTGAATTCAGCAATAAGTTGATAGGAAACCTTTCAGGTGGACAACAGCAAAGAATCTTTATTGCTAGAGCGTTAATAGGTGATCCCGATTTAATAATATTAGATGAGCCATCAACTGGAATAGATGAAAAGAGCCAAAATGAAATATATCCTCTACTCCAAAGTTTAAATAAGGATTTAGGAAAAACTATTATCTCTGTTGAACACAACACTAAGGTTGCATTAAAGTATTCAACACACATTTTAAAATTAGAAAATTGTTCTATGAAATTATATACAAATGAAGATTTTAAAAGATATTTAGAATCTGAGGATTCATTTTACAACATAATTTAAGTAGTTAAACTATATTTAGGAAGGTAATAATTTATGTTTCAATTAGGTTTTATGCAAAATGCATTTATTGCTGGCTTTATTGTTTCTATGCTGTGTCCTTTTATAGGACTTTTTATTGTTCTTAGACGTTATTCAATGATTGGTGATACATTATCTCATTCATCTTTTGCTGGCGTAGCAATTGGTCTTGTTTTAGGGATTGACCCACTTTTAACTGCATTTTCATTTACTAGCATTTGCGCTCTTGTAATAGAATTTCTAAGAACGTATTATAAAAAATATGCAGAACTTGTTATGTCAATTGTTTTGACATTGAGTTTAGGAATAGCTATTATTTTAATAAGTAGTGGTAAAGCTTCAGCTAAAGTAGATTCATTTTTATTTGGAAGTATTTTAACTGTAACAGATTCTGATATCTGCTTAATCGCCATTGTTGGAGGAATATGCCTTATATGTCTTCTTTTTCTATACAACAAATTAATATATGTAACTTTTGATGAAAATGGAGCAAAAACATCTGGAATAAACGTTAAACTCGTTAATTATATTTTTACGCTGCTTGTTGGTGCAACAATTTCTCTTTCTATAAGAGTTATGGGTATCCTTGTTGTTTCATCAATCATAGTGGTTCCAGTTGCAACAGCTATGCAATTAAAAAAAGGGTTCACTACGACCCTAATTTTTGCTATTATTTTTGGTTTTGTGGATGTTATGATAGGACTTATATCTTCTTATTATATAAATAGTGCACCTGGTGGTACTATTGCCTTAATATCGGTTATAGTTCTTCTATTAACACTAATATTTAAAAGATTTTTTAGTTATGAAGATTAGGCTAATACAGGTATTATTATATAATACCTGTAAAATATTCTTCTAATATTTTTACAAATCTCCTCATATCATCTTGATATATATCACCTATATTAGCTATTCTAAATGTGTTTTCTGAAGATATCTTTCCTGGATATATAGTAAATCCCCTGCTATATAAGTAATCATGTAATCTATCGAATTTATAATTTTTTATCTGTGGCTCAATTACTGAAGTCAAAAGCATTGATGATATGTTTTTATCTATTAGTCTATTTAAATTGAGTTTATCTAATCCATCCCATAAAATTTTACAACAGTCTTTATATCTCTTATATCTCTTCTCTATTGTCTCACCCTTAGCCTCTATTATTGCCTGCTTTAATGCATAAAGTATTTGAACTGGCGGCGTAAATCTCATTTGATAATTATCTTTAAAATATGAATATTGTTTGTATATATTAAGGTAGAGGTTTCTAGGTTTTATATTTTGAGTATTATTCAAAGCCTTCTGATCTGCTACTACAAAGCTTATTCCTGCCATACCTTGTATGCATTTATTTGAACTCGATGCTAAATATTTTATATTCATCTTATCCATACCTATAGGAATCCCTGCAAATGAACTCATAGCATCTACTATCATCTCAATACTATATTTCTTACAAATTTCACCTAATAATTCTATGTCATTTAATATCCCTGTTGTAGTCTCATGATGAACTACCGCTAAATGGCTTATAGCTCCACAATTATTTATTTTGCTTTCTTCATTATTCTTTTTAATTACTTCTTCCAACTCTTTTAAGTTTATTGTTTCTATTTGAGAGCTTTTAAATTCTATATAATTCAAATTATATATTTCTGCAATTTCACACATTCTCTTGCCATAAGCCCCATTATTAATTATCAATATTGTTTTATTATCAACTACCGAACTTAAAATCGCCTCAACTGCTGCAGTTCCCGATCCTCCAAATAATATAGTTGTATACTTTTCATTTGAACCTACAAATTCAGTAAGTTCTCTTGATATAAACTCCATAATGCTCCCAAATTCTTTTTCTCTAGGGCAAATATCTGGTACAACCTGAGCGAATTTTACTGTATCCGATGTGGTAGCTGGTCCTGGATTTAATAATATATTTCTTCTGATTTCCAAATTAATTTCCTCCCTGTATAGTTTTATCAAAAAAAACAACAACTCACCATGTATATTAATTCTCTAAAAATTTCATAAACATTTCCTTATTTTCAATTGGTGTTGTTGTAGGTCTCCCCAAATTTTTTCTTGAACCTTTTTTTACTTTTATCTCTAAAAATATAGGCCCTTTCTCATTGCTTATTTTTTCCGATAACCTAACTAATTCATCTCTTGAACTACACGAATAGAATTTTTTATATCCACAAGCTTTAGCAATTGCTAAAGTATCTATTTTAAATCCTACAGTTTCTTGACCTCCTACTGAATCATGAGCTCCATTATTTATCAAAATATGCTTAAGATTATCTGCATTTTGATTTCCTATTATAGCTAAACCACCAAGATGCATTATTAAAGCACCATCCCCATCAATACAATAGACATCTCTGTCTTTTCTGCTTAATGCAATCCCCAATGCTATTTGAGATGCATGTCCCATAGATCCTACTGTTAAAAAATCCTTACTATGATCTCCATTATATCTTTCCCTCAATTCAAAAAGCTCACGAGAAGCCATTCCTGTTGTTGATACTACAACCGATTTTTCTTTCGCATTAGATATTAATATTTCTATAGCATCTTCCCTAGTCATTTCTAAATCCAAAGTTTTATCATACTTTATTTGATATTCATCAAAAGTATCTTTTTTCACTACCAATGCATAGGGCTCGTTATTTTCCTTCATATAATTATTTGCTTTCCTTATCTTTTTCCTCATTTCATCATTGCTTGTGTTATTTTCTAAAATATCATATTTAATGCTTAGAATATCCAATATTTCGATTGTAACAAGTCCTTGTTTCTTATGTTGAGGTTCATCTTTCTTATTTGGCTCACCTCTCCATCCAACTATTAAAAGCACTGGTATACTATAGACCAATTTATCTGTAAGGGATACAAGTGGATTTAATGCATTTCCAAGACCTGAGTTTTGCATGTATACTAGGCCAATTTTCTTTGTTGCTAAGTGATATCCTGCTGCTATTCCTATTGCATTCCCCTCATTAGCTGAAATTATGTTCTTTTCGCTACTTACATTTTCCTTAATGTATGCACAAAAAGACTTTAGTAAAGAATCTGGAACACCCGTAAAGAAATCTATATTGTTATTTAATAGCTCATTATAAAACTCTTTTACTTCAATCATTCTTTTTAACTCCTTTAATATTACGCTTATGAAAACTATATTTTCAGCATACTCAAAATACAATATTTTAATAGTCAAAAAATGGAACAAGTACTCAAATATATATAATTTCAGTTGTTTACTTAATTTCTTTACATTCCTCCTGGAATCAAAGTAAGTATTTCTTTTATAGGCATACAGTTGATTGAAGCCTCTTTTGACCTTCCATTCTCTAAAATGCTTTTTGCTGTATTTACCATTGCTGGATATGCACTTCTTATCAGATGATTTGCATAAATAATAACGTTAACTCCTAATTCCATTAACTCTTCCTCTTTCATAAAATTATATGAAGTTGGGACTACTACTAAAGGTACTCTATTTTCAAACTCATTATATCTTCTACAGAATTCAATTATTTCTCTTCCATCTTTCTCTTTACTATGAATCATGATACCATCTGTTCCCGCTTCAATATAAGCTTTAGCCCTTTTTATAGCATCATCCATTCCAGCGCCTGCAATTAAACTTTCAATCCTTGAAATTATCATAAAATCACTAGTCACTCTCGCCTCTCTCCCAGCTCTTATTTTGTCACAAAAATGTTCCATTGTATCTTGAGTTTGCTTCACTTCTGTTCCAAATAATGAATTTTTTTTAAGACCAGTTTTATCTTCAATAATAATAGCTGAAACTCCTAACCTCTCTAAAGTCTTAACTGTATAAACGAAATGTTCAATTTGTCCTCCTGTATCTCCATCAACTATTATAGGTTTCGTTGTTACCTCTAAGATATCATTAATTGTATTTAATCTTGATGTTAAATCTACCAATTCTATATCAGGTTTTCCCTTAGCTGTTGAATCACATAATGAACTAATCCACATTCCATCAAACTCTTTTATTTTCCCATCCCTTTGAACTTTAGTCTTTTCAACAATGAGTCCTGTTAAGCCATTATGAGCCTCAAGTATTCTTAGGGGTTTCTTTGAATAAATTAATTCCTTTAGGCCTTTCATTCTCATTTGAGGCGTTATACCTATTTTAGCTAATTCTTCATCTAATTTTGAAATGGAAACCCCTTTAGTGTATGGAACTTCTATAAGTTCTCCTTTCCATTGTTTTAACACCTCTATAACTTTTTCTCTTAATTCTTTTTGCGAGCCTTCCTTCCAATCATCCCCGTGAAGAACATAGTTAGGTCTAATTTTAAGAAGGTTTTGAACTTGATCTAAGCTTTCTTGAGGAACTACAGATATAACTCCTTTAATATTACTAATCACTTCTTTTCTCTCATCATACTTCATTATTGGATTTCTCCAGTAACCTCTTATAACCTCATCTGTATGCAATCCCACTATTATATCTCCAAATTTTCTTGCTTCATTTAGTACATTTAAATGTCCTTGATGAATTATATCAGCACTCATAGCAACATAAACTGTTTTCATATTCTTTCACACTCTCCTATTTTCTACATTTTTATGTGCATATTTCTAGACGTTAAAACTTAACTATAAAAAATCTATTAACCTAGCGCATATCCAAACTTTTTCCTCTATACTGCTCTCTCTTCTGAAATTTTTTCTAGCTTTGGTATGATTGATTTCTTTATTCTTTCAAGATGATTTTTATCATCTATTTCTCCCCATACTAAATTTTCAATCTTTAGATATCCTACTTTTCTTTTTTTAGCAGAATCAAATATTGCATCCTCATAATCGTATTTCTTTGTCACCTCGCACTTATCTTCAAAAATACTATCATAATCATATATTTTTCTATTAAATTCTTTATATTGCTTCAACATTTCCTTATACAACTCTAATGATATTTTAGAAATCCCAACCAATTCCCCATATACATGTCCTATATCTTCTCTTCTTTTAGATATTTTATATAAGTTATTATCTCTAACTTCTACAAAGCATTCATCTCCAGAATCTGTTTTTCCACTTAGTAAAATACAATCATTTTCTTCAAAATTTATAGTCTTTATTAGTGCATAAACCTCATATATTAAATCACTTTCAAGTAGCAAAAAGTCTTCTTTTAATTCATTTTCAAGAATTGATAGTGAAGTCATGCTGCCAGTAGCTTTATATTTTCTATTTTTTCTTGTTTCTATATAATTTTTATCTTTTGCTAGTTCATCATAAAATTCATGCAAATGTCCTGTTACTATATAAATCTTATCTATGCCTAGACTTCTTAATTTTTCAATAGATCTTTCTATCAAGCTTTTCCCATTTACCTTTATAAATCCTTTTGGTAACATATCCTTTGTTATATCCTGCAATCTTGATCCCATTCCAGCTGCTAAAATTACTGCTGTTTTTACTTTTCCCATTTTCCCCCTCCATTAAGTTCATATTTTGAACAACATTATATTAACACCTTTCATTGTTCAAAACAATATGTTCATACAAAAATTTACTTTAATTCTAAAAATATATTTAAATCATATATATTGTAATTAAGTTGCTACATTTAAAACATGACCTTCTGAATCTGCCTTTTCCATAATTTATATCCACAATATCCATAGATTTCATTACAATATAAATTCCTAGAGAATAAAAAAAGCTATATCAAAACGAACCACTCCTTATCTACTTGATAAGAAGCGGTCCAATTCTGATACAGCTTTTATTTAATTATTTTAAAGTATTATTTTGATACTACATTTGTAGATGATGCTATAGTTGTGTTTGTTGCTGGAACCATTAATTTATTAAACTCTTCTTGAGAAACTTTTAATGTGCTAGTTGGGAAAGTTATCCCTTTGACATCACTCTTAGTATCTGTTGTTTTCATAGTTAATGCAATAGTTCCAAAATCTTTAATTTGTAAATTCATATTGAAATCTGAGCTATAATCATTATCTGTGAACACTTCTTTTGAATTAATAGTTGTTCCAGCTAATGATGCCTTAATTTCAGGTAATGATTTATCAAATTCTGGGCTGTTAGCAGCAGTTTTCATCTGTGTAATACTTTCAGCTGGCAATCCTAACTTAAATGTACTATTAAGATTATCTAAATTATTAGCTGTTGCTTTTAATGCTTTTGCAGCTAAATCTACAGTTTTATCTGCATCAAGATTTATTGTATATTCTCTTCCATTTTGAACGAAAGGTAAATCAAGATCAGCATTTCCTCCAAATATCATCTTTCCGAATTCAACCATTCCATCTGGTTGAGTCATTAGTGATTTTAATTTTGTTGCATCAACACCCGATGCTTGAGTATCAATTCCTATATACTCTTGAGTTATATTATTTAAACCTGTTGGAGCGCTTTGTCCAGTTAAAGAAGATATCCCTTGGTAAAAGCTCTTATTTATATAACTTGTAGTTCCATCTGAATATGCTTTAAGTTCTGGAATATTAAGTTTTCCTGCTGGATCAGTAAATGTCATATCAACATATGATTTATCTTTTGCTGTATATCCAGTAGCTGCAAATTTTATTTCTTGTTTTGTTTCAGTTCCATCTTTTCCTTTTACATTGATATTTAAGTCTCCATCAATACTTGATGTTGTTGCTTCCCACTTAGCCGTATTTGAAAGCTCCTGTGCATAATTAAGTGTTGCTTGGCTACATCCTGCCATTGTTCCAACAGTTAAAGCTGCTGTCATAATGAATGCCAAAGTTTTTTTCATTTTCATTTTTCTTTCCCCCTGTAAATACTCATATTTATCCGATAGCTAGCATCCGTAAAACTCCCACTTCTTCAAGCCGGAGATAACGGCTGCACGTTCCTGGATAAGTTCAACTAAGATTCAGATGAGGATCAAACCCCACCTGAATCAAGTTTCACTTGATGATAAAAATACAATGTATGTTAATAATTTACTTTTTATCATATTTCTATTATACATATTTTTCATTAATAAATGATAGAAAAAAATATTAAATTTACCTTAATTTATACTTAATATTTCTAAATATTTTTTAACAAATATCTTTACACACTATATTTCTTTTGTTTTACATATTTTACATGAAATTAGATATGAAATATATCCTATAAGTGCTGTGACTAACATGCTGATAATTATTAATATTAACTTATTATTTATAATAAAATCTAAAGAATTTTCTAATATAAAACCATCCTTATTTACCAAAAATGATGGTAACGCAAATATGAAGAATGCAGGTAAAAGATATACTAACAACGATACTGCTTTGCCCTTTTCCATTCCAAGCTTGTAATATATAGGATATTGAATGAAGCAAGTTATTAAGCTCATTAACCCACAAAAGAACATTGTTAAAATTTCAAAATTTTGAATTCTATTAATCTGATATAGATAGGTCACAATAGATGTATTAATGAGAAATATAAACAAAGTTATACCTATTAAATACAAAAATCTTCCAAGAACCATATCAGAAGTTTTAGCAGGAAACATATAATACATCTGAGTGCTTTTTTCATTACCTTGAGTACTAAACGGTATTGTTGCCAAAATTATTAAAAAGAAAAATAAGTATGATAATGCCATACTATATGTTTCTCCTGAAAACATAAATAAAGCACAAAATATCGCTGGTGCTAACACATAAAGCCTAATACTTTCTTTTATTAATCTTAAATCAAATTTTAAATAACTTATTGATCTACTCATATTTTAAAACCTCTTTCTCTTTATAAATTCTACATAGAATTAATACTAAAACATAATATATATGTCACAATTCACAATTCCAGTTAAAATTCTTGCAATATTTTTAGAATTATGATAGAGAATTATTTTTGCAACGTATATGCATAGAATATTTTATACTAATCCCTTTTTCCATTGATATAAAATATCACGATGTCATCCATCGATGGTTTTTCTACTAACAAATCTTTACTTATATGATCTCTATTCTTTGAGTCAATTAATCCTTCAAATCCAAAATTAGAAGACTTATATCCAATTAACTTCTCTTTTAATTCTTTTGTTAAATCATCAAGGCCACCTTTAACCAATAGATGACTTTCTAGTACATTTTCTGTTATATCATAAAACACCTTTTCTCCATTATTAATAAAGAATAGATAATCTGTTATCTTTTCAAGATCACTTGTTATATGGGTTGAAAATAGAACACTTTTTTCTCCATCCGCTATATATTCCTGTAATATCTCTAAAACTTCATTTCTAACTACTGGATCAAGGCCACTTGTTGGTTCATCTAATAGAAGAAGTTTTGTATTTCTTGATAAAATACTTGCAAAAGACAATTTAACTTTCATTCCCTTTGAAAATTCTTTTATTTTTTTCTTATAAGGAAGGTTCCATTTTTCAGCATATTCATTAAATTTGCTTTCATCAAATGAAGTATAAAAATCTTTTAGCGTACTAATTACATCTTTTAATGTAAAATTTATTGGAAAATAGCATTCATCTCCGATAAATCCTATCATGTCTTTATAAACTTCTTCTCCATCCTCATAACTCTTTCCAAATACTTTTATTACTCCACTATCCTTTTTTAATTGATTCATTATAAGCTTTATAGTCGTTGTTTTCCCAGCACCATTTTGTCCTACATATCCCAATATATAGCCTTTTGGCAATTCCAAATTTATATTTTTAAGTTCAAATCCATCAAATGTTTTATTTAAATTCTTTATTTCAAGTGCATTCATATTTCCCTACTCCTTAAAATCATATTTTTAATAATAACGTGCATTTTAATAATTTAACTTTCACATATTCTATCCGATATCTAGCCTCCGTAACACTCTCTTATAACGGCTGCACGCTCCTGGATAAGTTCAACTAAATTCAGCTTGAGTATAAAACTCTACCTTAAAAGTTTCACTTTATGTAATTTGCTCATCTGCCAATGTTTTTAGCATAACCACTAATTCATCATTGGATATATTTGCTAACTTACTATTTTCAATCGCAACCATAAGGGCTTCTTCTATTTTCTTTAAATATTGTTCCCTTACCATTTCGCTATCCTTAGGAAGTACATAACTTCCCTTTCCTCTAAGAGTTGCTATAAACCCTTCACTTTCAAGGTCTGAATAAGCTCTGGTTGTGGTAATAACACTTATCCCTAAGTCTTTCGCCAGCTGTCTTATTGATGGCAAAAACTCATTTTCTAAAATTTCGCCTGATAAGATTTGTTCTTTTATTTGAGCTTTAATTTGCTCATAAATAGGCAAATCAGATTTATTAGAAAGTAATATTTTCAAATTACTACTTCGCCTCCCTTGTGTTCATACTGTATATATACAATATATACAGTATGAACAGTTTTGTCAATAATTTTTTTAGTATACTTTCAATTCAAAAAGACCATTAGGTGATTTATATTCTCACCTAATGGTCTTTAATATCTTAATTCTATTTTTTTAATTTCCTTCTGCTATAACTTTATCCTGAACATTATTAAATACATCTTTATCCAATTCATTAAAGCTCTTAGCAACTGTTACTGCTGTAACCATTGTTCCATCAACATTAAGCGCTGTTCTCGCCATATCTAGTATCGGATCTATTGCAAGTATTCCTCCTGCAAGAGGGAAGAAACTTCCCATTCCCATTCCTGATATTACTACTGATACTGACATTATTGCTGTTCCTGGTAATCCAGCTATTCCAAAGGAACTTATAATTATAGTAATTACCAGCATAGCGTAGAAGCTAAAATCCATTGGAGTTCCAGACATATTTGCAATTGTAACAGCCATTAATGCTGGATATATAGCAGCACAGCCATTCATTCCCATATTAGCTCCAAGACTTCCTGCAAAGCTTGCAATTCCTTTTTCAACTCCAACTTTTTTATTCAAAGTCTCAATAGTGACTGGTAAAGTTCCAAGACTTGATCTAGATGTAAAAGCCAAAACTAACGGCTCAATTACATTTCTTAAATATTGAATAGGATTTAAGCCATTAAGTGAAATTATTACAAGATGAATTACAAATACAATAATAACACTTACATATAAAGCAACTATGAAATTAACCACATTTATTATTGCTGATATTCCATTTGATGCAACTGTATTTGAAAGTAGTGGTAATACAGCATATGGCATAAATCTGATAACTGTTCTAGCTACAGTAGTCATTATGTTATAGAATGCCTCTATAACATCTATTGCTGGTTTTATAATATCTTTGTTAGTCTTATTTAGTTTTCTTATAGCTATTCCAAGAAATGCTGCAAATATAACAACAGCCACTATGTTTGCATCTGCCATTGCTTTTATTGGATTTGCTGGTAAAAGTCCTCTCATAGTATCTACAAAAGATGTTATTTCTTTTAATTCAGCTTTACTTTGGATTGCTTCAACTCCAACGCCAAGTCTAAATAAATTTCCGATTATTATAGCAACTATTGAAGCAATAGCTGTAGTTCCTAATAAAACAAATATTGATCTAGAAGTAAGTTTTCCTAAACTTTGTTTTTCATCCATGTTTATTATAACTTTTAACATTGAAAGAAAAACTAATGGTACTACTAACATTTTTAATAGGTCCATGAATCCATTTCCTACTAACCCATACCATTTTGTAACCTCACCTATCCAAACAACATCTCCTGTATTACTTGGAAATCCTGCTATAAATTGTATTATAACTCCAAGTAATAATCCTCCCACAGTTGAAATAATCATACGTTTTGAAAAGTTTAATCCCGCCTTTTCTAACTTATAAAGTCCATAGAATAGCCCTATTAAAATTGCTATAAATATTATTGGTTTATAGCTTGTTATCATTATAAATTTTGAAAAAAATGTACTATCCATTGTTACCTCCTATAATTCCTATAATTCCTATATAATTAGTATACTTATAGTATCAATTATATGATCATATGTCAATAAAAGTTAATACTATTTTTAAATATATTCTTTCTGAAAACATATACTTCTTAATACTTTATAATAATTATGAAATACTTATTATTACATTAATCAAAATATCATTTAAAATTTATGACAAAAAAATAACCACCATGAATATAACTTTCAATTATCAAAAGCTAATATTCATAATAGTTATGTAAATTTTACTCATGAAGTCTTCTTATAATTTTATATGCAACCACATTTTCCATGACCATTGGTGATTTATGAGCAAAAAAGATTATTCCATCAGTAGGAGATGTAATTTTTTCAATAATTTCACCTTCATATGGATGAATTATTTCTGCAAGAACATCGCCTCTTTCCACTCCATCTCCTGGATTTTTTAACCTTCTATATATTCCACCTGTAGTAGTCTTTACCGAAAGCAAATCATCTTCCTGCAAAACACTAGCTATGTATCCACTGTGACTAGTATACTTTATAACTCCCATTCTAGTTAAAAATCTTAATACAGCCACTACTGCATGTTTGGCAGAAACTTCATCAATTTGATCTGTTGCATTTGTATATAAAGAGAAGGCACTTGCATTCCACATCTGCCAGTTATAGTTTAATGTCATTGTATCATAAGGTTTCGGCTTACGAATTAATACATACTGAAGTCCAAATAAATTTGCAAGACTTGGACTCTGATATCCTGTTTCCATCATCCTTATATGCGGAATAAAATCTCCAGGCATATAAAAACTAGCAAACTGTATTCCATACGTATAATCCTTAACTTGTTCAAAAACACCACTTGCAATTCTCTGAGTTGTTTCCCCATTTACTTCTCCTGGGAACATTCTATTTATATCAGTGTTGTCCATTGTCCAAAATCTTTTTCCGATATTCATTGAATGAGGATTTACACAAGGAATCACAAGAATTTCGCTATGTCTTGAAATTGCACCCCTTTGCTCTAACTTAGTTAAAGTTTTAATCAATTGAGAACACGTATATAATTGCTGTATCTCATTTCCCCTTATTGCACCTACTATACATGCTGACTTTCCACCTTTTCCAAATTTATATCCTGTTATTCTCATATCATCTCTATGAGGTGACTTTAACGTATATATTATTTCTTTTATCATTTTACACCTCCAAGTACCCTCGCAATAAGTGATCCTTCATAAACAACTGGGTATTCTCTCAATGTAAATACTACTCCATCACAAGATGAAATAACCTCTTCTTCTATCTCTCCAGTTAAGGAATTAAAAATCTCTCCAATTTTTTCTTCTCTTTTTATTTCATCCAAATGTTTTACACAAGGCATAAATATTCCTGATGAATTAGCATTTATAAAATTCACTTCTTTTTCAGTTGATATTATGGGGTCTCTTACAGGATTTACTGTACCATTCCATATGCCCAATTTTTTCATTAAATTAAATATACCTTCAACTAATTGATCCCCATATTCTTGTGTAATTCTCATTCCAACCCCCATCTCTACAAGCAATGTTGGTATATTTTTATTATTTAAGCTATATGTAAGTGTTGATTCCAAAACAGTGGACTCTGGATGAACCCATATAAAATCCATATTCAACAGCTTTGCATAAGGCACTAATTTATCCTTTATATGCTCACTTACCCTAACTTGAGGCACTTCTCTCAAAAATATATTGCTTGCATGCAGGTCTATGCACATATCAGCCCCTTCTATATCTTCAATAATTTTTGCTGCAACATGTTCTGCCATTGCTCCGCTTTCAGATCCTGGAAATATTCTATTCATATCTAAATCAAATGTTGGCATTCCCCTATGTACTGAATCTATTCCAAGGGGATTTAAAGATGGATATATATCAACAATTCCATTTAAGTATTTAATATTTTCTTTAATTTTTCTTATTAATTTATAACATACATATTGCCCTTCAAGTTCATCTCCATGAAGACCTGTTATAATACATATTCTTTTAGCCTTTTCATTAATATTTACTGACGTAAGTCTATTTTTTTTGATTACTAACTTCTCATCAACCGCTAATCCTAAAGATACTACCGTTTCTACCATGTTCCCCTCCATATGCTCACACTTAAAAACCTATTCTGTAAAAACACTCTAAATTAATATTATTATTGTAAAAAAATTTTCTTTTAATACAAAAAATAAGCAAAGAATCCCACTGTGTGAGCTTCTTTGCTTTAATCTAATATTACTACTTGGATATTTTATTGTCAAACTTTTTTAAATTCCATATATAAAAGTACTTTCTAAAATATTTGAATATTATTTATATACACTCTTTTATTGATTCTTCCAATACATCCATTCCATATTTAACTTGTTCATCTGTCATAACTAGCGGTGGTAGGAAACGAATTACATTGCCAAGTATACCTGCATTTAAGAATATAACCCCATTTTCATAACATTTTTTAATTATAGATTTTACTAAATCTGCTGCTGGCTCTTTTGTGCTTCTATCTTTTACAAATTCTAATCCTACCATTGCACCTAAACCTCTTACATCACCTATAACTGTATACTTTTCCTTCATCTCATTTAGTCTTTCCATAATATATCCGCCAAGTCTTAATGATTTTTCACATAGATTTTCTTTTTCAATCTTCTCAATAACTTTAAGCGCTGCTACGCATCCAAGAGGACTTCCAGAATATGTTCCGCCAATTCCACCAACACATGCTGAATCCATTATTTCCTTTTTAGCCACAACTGCGCTTAGCGGTACTCCAGCAGCTATTGATTTTGACATAGTGATAATATCTGGTTCTATACCATAATGCTCATGTGCAAACATTTTTCCTGTTCTTGCAAATCCTGCTTGTATCTCATCAACTATAAATACTATATTGTTCTCATTACAAACTTTTTGCAATTCTCTCATGTATTTTGCAGATGGAACTACAAATCCACCTTCACCTTGTAACGGCTCAATTATTAAACATGCAATCATGTCTGGAGAAAGTGTTGTTTTAAGCATAGTTTTTAGTCTATTAATACATTCATCTGCATATTCTTCTTCTGAAACTCCAAGTGGTGCTCTATACGAATAAGGGAAATCAAATTTATATGTTTCTGGTGCAAATGGTCCAAAACCATTTTTGTATGGTTTATATTTACTTGTTATTGACATAGTCATATTTGTACGACCATGGAAAGACCCAGTAGCTGAAAGTACTCCTGTTTTCTTAGTATAAGTCCTTGCTATTTTTATAGCATTTTCTACTGCCTCTGCTCCACTATTAGCAAACATTACTTTCTTTTCGTAATCTCCAACTGTTATTTCAGTTAATTTTTTTGCCAAAGCACCGTAAGATTCATATGTTACTACATTATAGCTTGGGTGAATAAATAATTCTGTTTGTTTCTTTATCTCTTCAACAATCTCAGGATCACAATGTCCAACATTTTGAACACCAATTCCTGCTGCAAAATCTAAAAATACATTTCCATCTACATCTTTAATTAATGCTCCTTTTGCTTCAGCTATAGCAATACCAGTTGATACTGAAACTCCATCGGCAACATATTTTTTTCTTTCCTCTAATATCTCTATTGATTTAGGACCTGGTATTGATGTTACTAATTTTACATTTGATTCTTCTATCATTATAAAACCCTCCATTAACGTTTATTTTCTTAATATATTTCTAATTCCATAAAAAAGGAGCCATCATGTTTATTTACACGAAAGACTCCATTGCCTATAAAATTTATTTAAATTTCTTAACTTGTTTATATAATAATACTTTCTATTTTTCTTTTCTATGTCCAAGCATTATAATGTTTTTGTCTATTTTGACTAAAGTCCCAACATCAAATGCACATAAACATATTAAAACTTAGCTTAATACATGATCAAAATTAATGTATTAGTGCACATTGACCATATTATTTATTTTTTAAATATTTTATCAATATATAACTTAGACTCGTTTTGCAACTTACTGAAATCATGAATATTTTTATTTAGAAAAACTATAACATATCGATGAAAGCTCTAAACAACAATTTATATACAATATGTACACTATTTATATGCCTATTTAAGAATTTTACCAATGTCTAGTGCAATCTTTACTTTAATACAATCATTAAAATTCCGTAAATCACAATTTAATAGTTCTTCTATTTTTTTAATTTTATATTTAAGGGTGTTTCTATGAAGAAATAGCTTTTCTGCTGTAACTGTGATATTACAATTCTCATTTAGATACATCTCCAATATTTCAACTAAATTGTTATCTTTACTATCAGAACTACTAATTGGACCTAGAACTTCTGAGAAATAATTTTCTAATATACTCCTATTCTCAACGCTGAAAAGTATGCTGTAAATCCCTATATCTTTGTATCTTGTAATTGTGCCATCTAAACCTTGGCATTTTGCACTATCTATAGCTAGCTCCGCTTCATTTAATGATTGTTTCATCATTTTTAAATCCTTGTACGAGTTTCCTATTCCTACACTTACAGACATTCCATCCATGCGATTCTTTGTAGCTAACTGTATCTCTTTTAAAGCCTTATCCAATCTATTCATGCAATTTTCTTCTGACCTAATAAAAAAGATTACAGCATCATCCTTATCTATTATTGGTACCTTTAGTGCATGTTTATCAAGTATATCTTGAACTATTTTTCTAAAGTTTATTTTAATCTTAGATATACTTTTCTCATCACCTAAATTCTTTAACTTTAAGTATCTCTCGAAACCATCAATATCTATAACACATATGCAACATCCGCCTGACAGATTATATCCAAAATATGCGGCCTTTTGTATTGCATCTCCTTCTAATTCACCATCCCCAAATAGAATATTACTTAAAAAATGTGATAAAGAATTTTCTTCAATACGAGATAAAATAATAGCATTACTAATTTCCCTTGAGACTTCAACCAATTTAACTTCCCAAGGCAATGTGAACAATGGAATTTCAAGTTCATTAGCGAGTTTAATCGCCTCTTCAGATACATTCCTTATGTATGGACCTATATTTACTACTAAGCCCGAACCATTTTTCTCACTAATTCCTTTAATAAAATCTAGTAATAGCCCCTCATTTTCTCTAATTCCAACGCCGGTTATAAATATGATTTCTCCACCTTGCAGCCATTTAATTCCCTCCAATGGATTCTCAAAACATTCCGCCACATATATCCACTCTATGCTTTTTTCTAAGCCACCTTCTCCACCAACAAGATTAATTTTTCTTAAGGAATCTAATTTAAGTATATCTTTTACCGAAATTGACATAAACTTCACCCTTGCCCCTCTAATTATTTAAAATGTCATCTTTATTTATTATATTTTTATAATAATATCTCCTCATAAAAAAAGATATAATATTATGATAATTTTTTCATATTAAAAAGAAGGTTGATCAAATTCTTCTTACTCTCAATATTTATTGATATAATCAGAATTTGCTCAACCTTCTACTAACAATGTTTCATATTCTCTTTTAATATGGGTAAATACCTTGATTCTTAGTTACAGTTTTTACATAAACGTTTATAATAGAAAATAATTTACCAGGTGACACCTAAATAATTGTTCACCATATACCCCACTAGTTAAATTTCAACATCTTCTTTTCTACTAATTTTACTAGTTGTGAAAGTGGCAAACTTAATATTAAATAAAATCCTGCTAAAATTGTATATGATTCAATAGTTAAAAATGACTGAGACGCATAACTTTGAGTACGTAATAATAGTTCACTAACCGAGACATATGCAAGAAGTGATGTATCTTTTAACATCATTACAAGGTAATTCCCAAAGACAGGTATTACATTTCGAAGTGCCTGCGGTATTATTATTCTAAACATAGTTTGATTACTTGTAAGTCCTAATGCTAATGCTGCTTCTGTTTGACCTCCATCTATTGATAATATTGATGAACGAATAACTTCCGATATGTAGCAGCCATAGTTAATCCCAAGACCTAGTGTTCCCGCAACTAGCGAACTTATTTTAAATTGATATCCTGGATTCCAGATTTGTACAATGATAGATACTAAAAGCGGTACTACATAATACATATATACTAATTGAACTAATAAAGGAGTTCCCCTTATAAATTCTAAAAATACTAATAGAAATCCTCTTAAAATTTTTATTTTACTAATACGTCCAATTGCAATAAATAACCCTAAGATTATTGCTAAAAAAAATCCAAATACCGTCGCTTGTACTACAACCCAAAGACCTGCCTTTAATGAAGGTACTAAGAACTTGAAAGCTGTACCAAAATCCAAATTAGATAGAATATCCATATATATTTCCTCCCCTTCTAAAAAAGAACCCGTCTGGATTCTTTTTTAGTTTATATTGTTACTTGTCAGAAGCTTTACCATCTTCTACTGATACAAAATAATCTTCATTCATTCCATACTTCTTAAGAAGTTTTAATATTGTTCCATCTTTCTTCATTTCATCAATCTGTTCGTTAACTGCATCTGCTAAAGCTTTATCATTTTTTCTAACTGCTGCTGCTATCATTCCAGATGTTTCAGCTTTATATGGAGATAATATCTTTAAATTAAGACTGCTATCTTGTGATAGTGTGTATCCCGCAACCATTCCATCAGTTATACATGCATCTACCTTACCAGTATTTACTGCTAACATTAATTCAGATTGACTTCCAAATACTTTAACATCTTTCACTGATCCATCTTGTTGCCACTTTTGAGCTGTTTCAAGAAATGCTGTACCTTTTTGCCCGCCCAATGTTGCATTCTTCAAATCGTCTTTACTTGCAATTTTTGAATCCTTAGGAATTACTATGGCTTCACCTTCCTTATACCATATGTTTGTAAATAATGCTAATTTCTTACGCTCATCTTTAACATACATTCCATCTGTTACCATATCTACTGTATTATTATTTAACTCAACCAACAGGTTTTCAAATGGTATTTGCTTCATTTCAACTTTATTAATTCCCAATCTTTTTGCAACTTCTGTTATGATTTCTGCGTCAATTCCAGTAAATTCATTTGTTTTAGCATCCATAAATGCAAATGGTGCATCATTTGATGAAGCAACTGTTAATACCCCTTTTTCTTTTGCAGCTGCTAATGTATCCTTTGATTTATCATTACTTGATGATGTTGATGTAGTACTAGAACTTCCCGAACCACATCCTGTCATAAATCCAATACAACTCATTATAACCATTGTTACAACTAATAATTTTTTCCCTAGTTTTTTCATAATTAATTTCCCCTTTTCGTAATTATTTTTAATGTTGAATCTTTTTATTATCTATAGTAATTTCAAATTTAACATGTGAATTTAGTTTAAGACTCTAGATAAAAACTCCTTTGTTCTTGGATTTTTTGGATTTGCAAAAATCTCTTTTGGTTTCCCCTCTTCAACTATATAACCCTTGTCCATAAAAATTACTCTGTCAGATACATCTCTAGCAAATCCCATTTCATGAGTAACAACTACCATAGTCATACCATCCTTAGCTAATTGCTTCATAACATCTAACACATCACCAACCAATTCTGGATCTAACGCTGATGTAGGTTCATCAAATAAGAGCATCCTTGGTTCCATTGCTAGCGCTCTTGCTATTGCAACTCTTTGCTGTTGTCCACCAGATAGAGTCCTAGGATATACATCTGCTTTGTCTTTTAAACCAACCTTTTTAAGAAGTTCTAGAGCTATTTCCTCAGCCTCTTTTCTATTTTTCTTTTTTGTAAGCACAGGTGCCAAAATAACATTTTCTATCACTGTGTGTAGTGGAAATAAATTATATTTTTGAAATACCATTCCTACTTCTTCCCTAAGAGAACGGCTATCAACATTCTTACCCAGTATATTTTTACCATCATAGAACATTTCCCCACCTGTTGGAACTTCAAATAAATTTAAACACCTTAAAAATGTGCTTTTACCAGATCCTGATGGTCCTATTATGCAAACTACTTCCCCTTCTTTTATATCCACACTTATATTTTTTAAAACCTCTAGCTCTCCATATTTCTTTGATAATTCATTAACCTTATACATATTCTCAACTCCACTTCATCTAAGGTAATAAGAAAAAGGCGCACCGTTTTTTTCTTACAGTGCGCCTTCGCATTTAATATTAAATTATTACATTGTTTTGCGTTAGGATAATATTATCATGGTAGTTACCCTATTTCTATAACCATAAATAACAATTTTTTTGTGCAGTATGCACACTATTTGATTCAACACTAAGTTTATTAAATAATGTCTAAATCTATCAATCCAACTACAAATTGTATGCAATATCTAACTTCTTTGTTAAATATTTCAACTTGTAATTACTCTTTTATTATCTCTTTGTATAGTTCAGGTCTTCTATCTTGAAATAAAGTGTAGTATTCTGATCTAAGCTTTCTAGGCAATTCTAAATCTATTTCTCCAGATACTATTCCCTCGATCTCATCATTTAACTCTTTTAATGGTCTTCCAACAGGATCTACTATTTTACTATGGCCAAAAAAGCCCAATTCTTTATCTTGTCCAATTCTATTAGCTGCTACTAAATATATGCAATTATCAAATGCTCGTGCTCTTGTCACTAGATCCCAATCATCAGAATATGGTTTTTCCCAATTAGTATTAACCACAAGAAGCTCAGCCCCTTTCAAGCAATAAGTTCTTGCAACTTCTGGAAATGCAGTATCCCAACAAATCATTACTCCAATTTTTCCAAAGGAAGTATTAAAAATCGGAAAATCACAGCCTGCTTTAAAATATCTTTTCTCTGTATCAAATAGATGAACTTTTCTATATACTCCTGCCACTCTCCCGCTACTATCTATACACACAGATGAATTGTAGAGAACATCTGTTAGATTACCATCTTTTTCTGGAAATCCATAAACTATATTAGTACTAAATTTTTTTGCAAGTTCACTTATGACTTTTATACTATTACTACTTTCCACTACTTCAGCTAGTTCTTTAAATTTATTACCACATTCATATCCAGATGTTATTAACTCAGGAAATACTATTAAGTCAGTTTCACTATCTTTCTCAATAATCTCATTTATGAATGTAACCATCTTTTCTAAATTATAATTTACATCACTTAGTTTTGGCTCCATTTGAACGCAAGTAACTTTTATTTTCATCTTTCCATCCCCTTACTTCTAATACGTAACCCTCTCTCTTTTCATCACTTTTAATCTTACTTTTTCCAAATATATTACTAATAGCAAAACCTATTAAAATCCATGCCAATACTATATATGGAAACATGTTATTAGGAAACTCTGGTATAGGATAAACATTAGAATATAATACATATAATAAGGCTGCTATTGATGCTATTGGTATTATTAAATGAATTTTTCCCCATACTTTGTTTCTTGTAAAGTAAACCATAGCTCCTATACTTGTAAATATATACGAAACAAGTATAGCTAATGATCCTATTGTTGCCAAATAATCAAATACTTCTATACCATCATGTTTAAATAATGCAACTTGAACTATATCTGATATTACTATTATTAATATTAATCCAAAATATGGTGTATTGTGTTTAGGATGTATTTTCATCATCGCTTTTGGCATTATTCCATCTCTACCTAATGCAAATAACATTCTTGAACCAGCACAATAAGATCCAAGCGCACAAGAAAAGTTTGAACATGCAGCAACCAACATCAATATTGTACCAAATCCTGCTGTCATATATTTTGTTGATAAATCTGAAAGTGGAAGTGTTGAAGAAGATAACGCCTCAAGTCCTTTTGCATCAAGACCAAAACCTATAACTTGTGCATAACTACAAACTAAGTAAAATAAACCTGATAAAAATACAGCACTTATTATTGCTATTGGAATGAATTTTTTAGGATTCTTTGTTTCTTCACCTAAACTTGAAGCACTTTCAAAACCTATAAAAGAAAGAAATGCAAATACTGAAGTTGAAGCTAAAGCTGATATGCTAACCCCGTTACTCTTAAAAGGAATCAAGCTCAAACCATTTGTAGTACCAACTTTAATTAAAATTACAACTGAAAGTAATAGTATAAGTAATATTGATATTCCTTCTATTACTAGAATAATTCTATTACATATCTTTGCATCAATGATTCCTAATGCAATCATTGCAATAGATGCTATTATTGAGATTGGCATCCAATTCACATGAAATCCAAATACAGATAAAAATCCAGAGAAGAAATTACCAAACCCTGCTGCAGTGCCTCCTGCTAATGCAATATAGGCAAGTAATAGTGCCCATCCAGATGTAAATCCCATTTTATTTCCTAGGGCTGTTTTAGTAAAAGCATAAAGTGAGCCTGATGCAGATATATAATGATTAAATTTTATAATCGAATATGATACAAGACCTACTACTATAGTTGAAATTAGAAATACAAGTGGTGCAGAAAATGAGCATGTCTGCGCCATTAGAGATATATTTAATGACATCGCTGCTGTTGGTGCTATAATAGCCACTGATAAAGCCACTGTTTCAATAATACTTAAATTATCCTTCTTTAAACCTGATTTTTCCATAATTATTCCTCCTAATAAATATTTTTTAATCTTGATAACATAAAAGGCGCACTGATTTTTATTTCAGTGCGCCTTTGCATCTAATAAATTATTTTAAATTTCTATATTATAATGACTTGTAATATATATCCTTAATTTCTTCTAATGAAAATTCCTTAGGATGATTTACTATGCTTGGTTTTGAAACCTTCATACAGTTTTCAGCCATCCATTCTACATCTTTTTCTGTAATCCCGAGCTCTCCTAAAGTAACTTTCAAATCAATTTTTTTCAGAAAGTTTCTTATAGCATCTGCACAGTCTGCTGCATCAGTTCCTCCTAATAGTTTAGATATGTTACTGTACTTTTCCAAATTACTTTCCCATGATTTTTCAGCAATAATTGGTGTAAGGGCTGCCAATCCTTTGCCATGAACAATATCATGTAAGCCACTCGCTGGATGTTCAAGTCCATGAGGTGCAGTTACCCCCGCTATTCCTATCACCATTCCCCCTAGCGTACTTGCTAAAGTTACACTATCCCATGCCTCTAAATCACTTGGATCATTGTACACTTTAATTAAGTTCTCTGATAATAATTTTATTCCATAAAGTGCTTTCATATCTGTTAATGGCTGTCCTATTTTTGATAAATACGCTTCCATATTATGTGCTAATGCATCAAATCCAACAGATGCAAGTATGCTCTTTGGCATTGTCATCATAAGTTCTGGGTCAATAATTGATGCTTTTGCAATAATTATATTTGTTCTAAGGGATTTCTTATCCTTAGTTTCAGGATTTGTAAGAACTGAAAAACAGTTTCCTTCACTTCCAGTCCCACATGTTGTCGGAACTAGAACTATAGGCAATGCTTCACTCCCTTGTTTAATACCAAATATATATTCTGATATATCTCCAGGATTTTTAGCTGAAAAGGCTATACTTTTGGCTGCATCCATAATACTTCCACCACCAAGCCCTAAAACAACATCACATCCAGTTTCTTTTATAACATCCACACCTTCATATACGGTTGTAGTAAGTGGATTTTGCTCTACTTTATCAAAAATTTCATATTGAACTTTTGCTTCATTTAACAAATCTATGGTCTTATCAAGTAAACCACTTTTTTTTGTACTGTTTCTCCCAGTTACAATAAGCGCTTTCTTTCCATACTTAGAAACCTCAGTTCCTATTTCATTACTTCTCCCTCTCCCAAATAGAAGATTTATTGGTAAATTATAATTGAAATTCATTTTAACTCCCCCTAAGTAGTTTAATTGTTGATTCTAAACTACCGATAATTTCTGTTTATCTTAGCATTTTCTTATAATCTTAATTTTCAATAAAAGAATATAAAAAAATGCCTTTATTAATAATAAAGACATCTTCGTCAAAACTATAATACCATATTCGCAATATATATTCTATAATTTTATAGACAATAATTTAGTGCACATTGGACAATTAATAATCTTCTTGTTATTTAAGTGTTAATACTAAAATTTTCAGTTATAAGATAAATATTCATAAACAAATAAATATTGTAACTTTTGTTACATACTTATTATCATATAAAAACTATACTTTAGTTAATGAATTACAAATATTAATGAGGTGTTAATTATGAATATAGATAATTTGATGAGAGAACATAAAGGTATTTTTGAGGAAATAAATTATATAAATGAGTCAATTAATAATAAAAAATTTGAATCTGATCTTTTGGATATAACTACTCATATAAACAAACTTGCTGGAAAGTTGAAAATTCACCTAAGTTCAGAAGACAAATTTTTATATCCTAATCTACTTAATGGAGATGATAATAAACTTAAAAATTTAGCAAATTCATATATTAATGAAATGGGTGGAATTTCAGATACATTTACAAATTACAAAAATAAATTTAATACAAAGAGTAAAATAATGTCTGAAGGCAATGAAGTTTTTATAAGCGAAACAAAAAAAATCTTAGTTGCTATAGAAAAGAGAATTAGTAAAGAAGAAAGTGAGCTATATAAATTAATTGGATAGATTTATATAACTAAAATAAACTCGATTCACTTAAAACTAAGCGAATTGAGTTTATAAATATTTTTCCTATATATTCTTATTTATCTTCAAATAATGCAGTTGATAAATAACGTTCTCCTGTATCTGGTAATAATGCTACAACTGTTTTTCCCGCATTCTCTGGACGTTTTGCTAATTCTGTTGCAGCAAATGCAGCAGCTCCTGATGAAATACCAACAAGCAAGCCTTCTGTTTTAGATAATTCTCTAGCAGCAGAAAATGCTTCTTCTGTTGTTATTTTTATAATTTCATCATATATTTTTGTATTTAAAACGTCTGGCACAAATCCAGCACCAATTCCTTGTATTTTGTGAGGACCTGATTTACCTTCTGATAAAACTGGTGAATCCGCTGGCTCTACTGCAACAATTTTAATATTTGGATTTTTAGACTTTAAGTATTCTCCAACTCCTGTAACAGTACCACCTGTACCAACACCAGCAACAAATATATCTACTTTTCCATCTGTGTCTTCCCATATTTCAGGGCCAGTTGTATTTTTATGAACTTCTGGATTGGCTGGATTTACAAATTGTCCTGGTATAAATGAATTTGGAGTCTCATTTGCTAACTCACTTGCTTTAGCTATAGCCCCTTTCATTCCTTTTGCTCCTTCAGTTAGAACTATTTCAGCTCCATAAGCTTTTATAAGACTACGTCTTTCTACACTCATTGTTTCTGGCATAACAATTATAACCTTATACCCTTTTGCTGTACCTACAGATGCAATACCGATTCCTGTATTACCACTAGTTGGCTCAATTATTACTGATCCTGGTTTTAATAAGCCTTTGTTTTCAGCATCTTCTATCATAGCCTTCGCAATTCTATCTTTAACGCTTCCTGCTGGATTAAAATACTCCAACTTAGCTAATATTGTTCCTTTTAAATCTTTTCCCTTACTATAATTTGCAACTTCTAGTAATGGGGTTCTACCTACTAATTCTGCTAAATTCTTATATATCTTTGACATTCCAACCACTCCTTAAACTTTCTCATATAATTCTTATCAGTTTACTATGTTATAAGTATATTCTTCTGTTTTTATATAGTCAATACTTTTTTGTATATTTTAAAAAGTTTTGTCTAAATTACATATATATGCAATTTATGATAAATATACATACCAATAATTATTTTTAAGAAATAAAATAGTAAATTTTTATTTTTCATATATTATTACATTCTATTTTCTAACTATTTATAGTAATTTATTCACAATTCAATTACTACTAATCTTTAAAGATGTTATTTAATCTGTTAGAAAAGTTATATGCAGATTTTATTGAATTATAATTTCCTACGGAATAAAAAATAAGCAAATTCCTAGACTCAGGATATTTGCTTACTTTTCTCTATATTGAAACGCATCTTGATTCCGATATTTGTTTTAATATATATTACTTTATGAATTTAATCACTCCATCTTTTCTTCCGTGTGCTTTCGGCGTATTAGCAGGATACCCTAAAGCTGCCATTCCCCAAACAATATGATTTTCAGGTATTTCAAAGCTATTTAATACTTCCCTTACTTCTTTTTCATCACAAATATTCTTTAATTGATTAACCCAACATGAACCTATTCCTAGTGAATTTGCCATTAAGAATATATTTTCTAATGCACAAGAACAATCTGCAAGTCCATTTGTATTCTCTCTGTCATTAGACAACATAATTAGAGTTGGAGGCGCATAAAAGTTATATCCAGCATCCCTTTTCAAAGCTTCTCTAACTACTTTTGCAAGCTGCTCCATCTTTTCTTTGCTTTGAACAACTGTGAACTGCCAACTTTGTTTGTTCATTCCGCTTGGTGCATTTACTCCTGCCTGTAAAATCAAATCTAATTCTTCGTCTTTTAATTGTTCTTCCTTAAAAGCTCTCACACTTCTTCTTGTTAATATGTTCTGTAATACTTCATTCATGATAACATCTCCTTTTACACAAAAATGTTTATACGTTATTTTTCCATTTTAAAGATAATTAATTATAGTTTCATATTTGAATTATACCACTATATCAATTTTATAACTAATTACACCAATCTGGTTCTATTAATATCAACTTTTCTATTCATTAGGTAGTTTAATATAATCAATGTTACTTTTTCTATATTGCACAGGTGTAATATTAAACTGTTTCTTAAAATGTTTATAAAAAGTAGGAGTATCCTTAAATCCACAAGAATAAGAAATTTCTGTTATATTCATTTTCGTGGTTTCAAGTAAATTCACAGCAGTATTTAATCGAAAAGAAATAAGATATTTTTGAGGTGAAATTTTATATTCATCCATAAATATTTTATATAAATATGTTCTATCAATTCCAACGTATTTAGCTATATCGCTAACCTTGATATCATAGCCAAAGTTATTATAAATATAATCACGGGCCTTATCAGCATATGACTCACAAGTGTTTTTTTCTTTTATATTTACCTGATCATACATGCTTGAAAAACACATATACAACTGACCAATGAGAGCATATTCATTGTAACTATCTTCTTCATAATTATGTATTAGTGAAAGTAGTCTTTCTTTGAAAATCCCATTACTATTATCCTTAAAAATTAAATTATTTTTTGATAATCCACAATTTTTTAGAATAGTGCTAGCATCATTCCCATCAAAACTTACCCAACAGTACTCCCAAGGCTCTTCTTTATCTGCTTTATAATAGGTAGATTCACCTGGACAAATTAAGAAAGCCTCTCCTCTTTGTAATTCATAGCATTTGTTATTTACATAATATTTCCCTTTTCCATTTAAAATATAATGCAAAAGATAGTGATGACGAATAGCAGGCCCAAAAGAATGGGATGGTGCACAAATCTCATGACCTCCATAGTATATTGTTAAAGTACTGATTGATCTATATTTTGAAGTAAATTCTAACTTTGCTTCCATTAATTAATCCTCCTCTAGGATACTTATATACTTTATGAATATAAATATCCAAATTTAAAACTAGATTTATGTGGTAACTTACCGAAATCATAAATATTTTGTTCCGAAAAGCTATGAAAATATCGCTGAAGATTCTAAGTTGCAGGTTTAACCACTTTAGCATGCTCCCGCTTTCAGTGTGACAAGCTAAAATGGAACAACCTACAACTAAGAATCTTAGCAGCTCATTTTCAAATGTTTTCTACACAAATATATTTATAATTTCTAGTGAAGATATGAACTTAAAGTTTTATCAACTTTGTAAATATATTCACCTAGTAAGTCAAATTCTTCATACAGTATTATATTCATAAATCCGCTTCTAATTTTTATTAATAAAAATATATAAACATTCAACATAACCACAATTTTTAGAAACATAGAACATAGAAAGTATACATTTACAATTATATAATTTATCTATAATAAAATCAAAATTACTCAAGGAGGATGATTATATGAAAATTACATTTATGGGAGCTGGAAGTACTGTATTTGCAAGAAATGTGTTAGGTGATTGTATGTGCACAGAAGCACTACGAGATAGTGAAATTGCACTTTATGATATTGATGAGGAAAGATTAAAGGAAAGTGAAATAATCCTAAATGCAATCAACAAAAATATAAATAATGGCAGGGCTAATATAAAATGTTTTTTAGGCGTTGAAAATAGAAAGCTAGCACTCAAAGATGCAACTTTTGTGGTTAATGCTATTCAGGTTGGAGGATATGATCCTTGCACAATCACAGATTTTGAAATTCCTAAGAAATATGGTTTAAAACAAACTATTGCAGATACAATGGGAATTGGTGGAATTATGAGAGCTCTAAGAACAATTCCTGTAATGGCTGACTTTGCAAAAGATATGGAAGAAGTATGCCCTTATGCATATTTCTTAAACTATACTAATCCAATGGCTATGCTTACAGGCTTTATGCAACGCTTCACCAAAGTAAAAACAATTGGACTTTGTCATAGTGTACAAGTATGTTCAGAAAATTTGTTAAAAGATTTAGGCATGGAAGATAAATTAGAAGGTAGAAAAGAATTGATTGCTGGTATTAATCATATGGGTTGGTTATTAGAAATATATGATAAAGCAGGCAATGATTTATACCCTGAGATTAGAAAAAGAGCTGAGCTAAAAAATTCTGGTGAAGAAAAACATAAAGACATGGTTCGTTATGAATACATCAAACACCTTGGATACTATTGCACTGAGTCAAGTGAACATAATGCAGAATATAATCCTTTTTTCATTAAATCAAAATATCCCGAACTAATTGATAAATTTAATATCCCTCTAGATGAATATCCAAGAAGATGTATTGAACAAATTGAGGGTTGGCAAAAAGAGAAAAATGAAATATTACGTGATGGTAAAGTTACACATAAACGCTCAAAAGAATATGCATCTTATATTATGGAAGCAATTGTGACTAATACCCCTTATAAAATTGGTGGTAATGTACTAAATACTGGGCTCATTGATAATTTACCAACTGATGCCTGTGTAGAAGTTCCTTGTATGATTGACGCTATGGGAATTCATCCAACTCATGTAGGAAAACTTCCAACTCAACTTGCTGCTATGAATATGAGTAATATAAATGCTCAGCTATTGACAATTGAAGCAGCAGTTACAAAAGATAGACGTAAAATCTATCAAGCTGCCATGATGGATCCACATACAGCTGCCGAATTATCTATTGATGACATTATAAAAATGTGTGATGAAATGATCGAAGCTCACGGAGAATATATGAATGACTTTAAATAAGATTAGCATATTCATATAATTTGAGTATACTAACAAGAAAATAATAAGTTGTCTATGAATTATTCTTAGACAACCTATTATTTAGCTAACTCAATATGAAACTATTATTTAACATAACTACCATAACCAATAGCAGTTGGTAATTACTCACTACTTCTTTATAAATAATCTATAGACTTGTTTTATTCCAATCTCTCCATTAACTTAAATGAATACCCTATCTCTTCTATCTCTTTTCTTGAAAGTATTCTTCCTTCCTCTGGCCTTTCATTTAATTTAAAAACTATGGCTTTTTGCCCTACTTCCTGCTTAAAATTTATACGGTTCATTTTAATATCCATATTAAATGTATCAGATACTGCTTCTGCCGTTGCCTCATGGCCTATTGCAGATATAAATCCATTTTCAATTAGAAGTTCTTTTGCCTCCTTTATGTCTATGTCACTTATTTTATATACTCCATTTGTTGTAGCAACAGTTCCATTAAATATTCCTATCTTCATTCTCATCACCTCTATTAATATATTATTACATAAACTTTGTCCTTGCCAATGTTTTCCTTGGAATAATATACTTTTATCCCATAAATAAAGTATTTACAAGATACAAAGGAGCACCTTTCATATGCTCCTTTTTAGACGTAATATACTGTAATGAAATTAAAGTTCAATAAAATTCTAATTTTTATAGTTATTTATATAACATACTTAATTTCTTTATTTTCGAACAAGTCCTCTATTTCTTTTATAAAGAATTGTTTCATTTCATCTATATTTTCTTTTGGATAAACGTACTTTCCATATCCAAATTGACCATATTTGAATTTACGCTCTTCATCACTCATTGGTAATTCACTTTCGGGAAAAACCTGAAGTATTATATTTTTTGCTGTTGATGTGTAACGATGAGATATTATCTCAAAGGTCACTGGAGTTTTTAAATCCTTTGGCAAATTTTCACTTAAACTTAGCAATAAATCGTGATATTCTTCTTTCCAATTTGGATAAATGAACACAGGTGCAACTAAAAAACCAATTGGATATCCTGCTTTAGCCGCCTTTATACTAGCTTCTATCCTTAAATCACGAGAAGCTGTTGCATGCTCATACTTATTAATAACTGATGATGTATTAATGCTAAATCTCATTTCAGTATGACCATTATGTTCTAAATCCAATAATGAATCTATATCGTTATACTTTGTTACAAACCTAAATCTAGCATTTTCATGCTTACCAAAAAATACTATAGCCTTTTCAAGTGAATGAGTATAAGGTTCCACTGGTATTGGATCTGATGTGGCTGCACCTTCAAATATGGTTATTTCAGGCAACCTTTCATCTATATACTTCTTGGCCTGACTCAAAATCTCATCAATATTTACATGTACCTTCACAAAAGGTTTGTCTCCAAGTTTTGTATTTAAATAACAATATTCACATTGCCCCATACATCCAGATATTAGTGGTAATTGATAATGGGCTGAAGGCTTACATGATTGAAATTTTAGACTCTTCTTTGTTCCAACCACTAAAGTCTTTTTTCCTTCCCTATACTGAGCATAAAAATCTTCTCCGGGAATATGCTGTTTCAATTTATTTGAAGTAATATTGATAATTTCAACATCCTCTTTATCTTTAAATTTGTTTAAAATATTTTTGGCTGTCTCATAATCTAATGAATCTTTTTCAAATATAACTCTTTTAGGTATAAACATATTTTTTCAAAAAACCAGCATATATACGCTGGTTCTTTTTCTCCTCTCTTTATATTTATTTATATTGTGTGTTTGTTTATATAAAGCTAGTATTTGCTAAAAATTATATTATATATACCTAAATTTACTTTTAATTACTTGATATTATTTTGTGTCTTATAATTGTTTATTCTATCCTTAAGCTCGTTTACATTGGGTTTCCTATCTATTGATATTTCTTGCTTATTATCCAATTTATAAATAACAGGAACTGGCTCCCCTTCTTTTAAGAACTCTAATTCTGCATAGCGAATGCCTGTTGTTACTTGCCCTAAAAACTTATTTCCATTCTGCTCCAAAACATCAAGTTCCAATTTAACTTCTTCTAATTTTCTTGAATACTTCTTCCCGGTTTCTGTTACCTTTCTAATAAGTCCTACACTTTTAACCCCATTAGTTAGAGCTTTCTTATATTTTACTTCCCTTGAAATCATTGTTACAATTATTATGGTTAAAGGAATAAGTAATGCCAATGTTGGAATCATTAATGGCAATCCAGCACTAATCCCTCTCTCATTTGTTTTAGTTAAAAAATTCTGCATAATAATAAATAAGCTAAAACCAGTAGCTGCTATAATTAAAATTGCTGATAGATAATTTTTATCTTGTTTCATATTTATTCTCCCTTTTTTATATTTTAATGTAAAATTTTAATTCTATAGATGGATAATATATAATTTAGACTTCTGTTGAAACATACCGAAATTATAAATATTTTTCTTATTTTAAGAATTTTAATTTTTTTTATTCAAACAAAGAAATTTAATTCTGTTCCCATTGAGTATTCATATCTAAATACGACTTCATAGCGCCATTGTTAACGTTAAACATTTTGAGTTTAATGCTCCTTTCTACAAAAATAATCTGTAGAATACTTGTTTCAGATTTATTATAACATAAATAATAAACTTAATTAATAAATTAAATATGTAATTATACTGTATTTTTACCATTGATACGGTTAATCTAAAATTTTTGTATACATTTTCATTTTATAAATTTCTTTTACATAATAAGCATTATTTGTAAAATAATTAACATTATGATAATATTATACTGAAAATAATCAATTTTAGGGGGAAAACATAGTGAAAAAATGGGAAGTTGAAGCTGACGGTATAAAACATACAATTGAATATAAAGTCGGCTTTACAAAAAAAATTATTGTAGACGGTGAGACTTATAAGGTGAAGTCTTCCAATGCATTTATCAATTTGATAGATTATGCAATTTCTTTTGGCGATACAGACTGTAGGTTAGTAGTTATTGGGGCTAAGGCAGACTTAGCTGTTAATGGAACTTTCTTAGGCAGCAAAAAGCCATACGAGCCAATAAGCAACTTACCTGTATGGATTTATGTGCTTGTAGGCTTGAGTATTTTAGGTGGCATGTTATTTGCAGGAATTCTAAGCCTTATTGTCGGTCTTTTAATGAGTATTTTGTATATTCAATTTGGGCTCAAAAAAAAGACTGGCCCTGTTATTGCATGCTTCATTATTTGTAGCGCAATTCAAGGTCTGATTGGATGCTTTCTTGTATCTTTACTATATTTATACTAAAGGATATATTTGTTTATGGAAAATGATAATAAAAATATTGTAACGGGAAAATCAACAAAAGCTGTAGTAACTAATCAGATTAGTAAAAAAAATAGTGGCCTAGCAGTAGTTTCGTTAGTATTAGGAATTATGGCTATTATACTTTTTTGGGCTTTTTCATACCCAATAATTCTAGGTCTTGCTGGTATAATTATCGGACTCATTAGTATCGCTAAAAAACGTGATGGATTAAAAATAGCAATTGCTGGTATAATCACATCTATAATAGGCTTATTAATTGGCATCATTTTTGTAGTACTTTATATATTTTGCATATTTTAACTCACAAATAAATTTCGAGCATAATATATAAAACTTTAATAATATTAATATATAAACTTGCGCCTTCATTATTATGATAAAAGTTCTACACAAAGACCACCGTTCTAAAATAACTTAGGACAGTGGTCTTTAAAATTATATATAAACTTTACTTAAGAATATTTTATATTAATTAAAAGTTTAGTTACTGCTGAAATTTAACTGTATTTAACATATTTTCTTTAATCTATCCTTCATTATTTTCATCACTCTTTTCTCTTTATTAGGTTGTTGAATAACTAATTTTTACAAATGGTTATTTAAGAAAATATTCTTAGAAATTATATATTCCAAGGA
>NZ_JAKGTE010000013.1:0-134513 GCF_022324665.1 Clostridium sp. YIM B02500
TATTTGAAGTGTTTTTATTTTCATAATCATGTTTAGCATATCCTAAGTGACTTTCCATCTCCGATTCCAGCATCTGCTGAAGTAACCCTCCAAATAAATCCTTTAATGTATTTTGTATATCTTCAGCCGTTTTTATATCAGAGTTATTCAAAATTAATTTTACTAATTCATCTCTAGATAAAGACATAGCCTGTGCTCCCTTCATTTTATAATTTATTATATCATCCTAATGAAGTTTACACAGACTATTTTACACTCTCTAGCGTTTTATATTTAATCAACTATTTAAAATTTGTACCACTCCATGACCGCCGTCAACTATAACTTTATCTCCTGTCTTAAGCCTTGTAGTCGCATTGCCACATCCTACAACAGCTGGAATACCAAGCTCTCTGGCTACTATAGCAGCATGGGATAACGGTGCTCCAATGTCAGTAATTATTGCTGAAGCCTTAGGAAAAAGAGGTGTCCATCCAACATTAGTAGTTGATGCAACTAAGATTTCGCCTTTTTTTAGGTTTTCTCCTTCTTCAGGATTTGTTAAAATACGCACGACTCCTTCAATTTTTCCTGATGCTCCTGCAAAACCTTTAAGAGTTTCAGAATCTTGTGTAGTAATAGGCATAGATTCATCATAGTAATCAACTCTTCTATTAGAATTTTTTACCCATTTAAAGGGATCAAATCTTCCTCGAATAATTGATGGTAATGGTGGAAGTGATTTATATTTTTTATAATTTTTCTTTCTAACTGCAATATGATTTAATGCTAAGTCATTTCCTGAAAGCAAATCTAAAACTTCATTGATGTAAAGAAAAAATATATCATTTCCTATGCCTGTAAGTTCCCCAGCTTTTAGTGCAAAAGCACGATTAACTCTAAATGCTCTAGTCCATTCTGAACGAACAGACTCTCTAAGACGAGCTGCTTCAGCCACTTTTACAATTTTCTTTTCAAAATTATTAGCTTCTTTAGGAAAATTTTCTTTTAATCTTCTGAGAGCTTCTTCATATTGATCACGTTGTTTATTAAGAAGCTTTTCTACATCTGTGTTTGAATTCTTAAATTCTTCTATCTGCTTTTCAAGCCAAGTTTCATCTTCTCCAGGATGAGGTATGGATAATTCAAACTCATGTGGACCACGATGTCCGTATTTTATTCTGTATTCTTCACGATTCATTTCTCCAGTTATAATCTTTGATATACCAATAATAGGTCCAAGGCTCTCGAGTGATGAATCTCCTCTAAAATTAGACATAAGTGTATTTGTATCTTCAATTCCTGCTACTTTTATTAACTCATCCTTTAATTTATTAGCTATGACCATTTTTCTTCCACCAGCAAGTGCAATCCACAAAGCCTTAAAATTAAAAGGTAGAATTTCAGTTTTCCATAAATCAATTAATTCTTCTTTTGTCTTTACTTCTTTAATAGTTTCAGTCATCCTCCTACACAAATTTGGAGATTCATTCAAATGCTCTGGAATTTCCTTAGAAGCTTTAATAATATTTTTTAAACGATGTTTTAATTTTGGAGCCATCCCTTTTATCAATCCTAGTTTTGAAAATGGATAAATAGGAATTTCTATTTCTTCAGGCATTTGGCCAAAGACTTCACTCATTGTTTTTATTAGACTCTTAATATCTTTGCCGAAGGCAGGGTATAAAGACAATGCATAACTGATGTTTGTATATGCTCTTCCACAAATGTTGCCTGAAAATAAATAGTATCCAGGAATAGTCATTTGTTCTTCATCCAAAGCCCTTATTATAGACCAGCTTAGGGGAGTGAAAACATCAGACATTGCTTCTCCAACATTAGTATTAGTCCATAGGAAATCCCCATCCAAAGTATCGTTCCATTCATATGTATCAGGATTACCAGTTACCAAGGTTGTAATAGGTCTTGCTTGTAATATATATAATTTTCCATTTGATACTGCCCATTCAATATCTTGATGAGCACCATATTCTGTTTCAAGTTTAGATGCATATTTATATAACTCTGAGGCATATTTCTTAAATTCAGATGGTCCTTCATATTTTCTTTTGGGCCTCATAATATTAAATGGATATGCATTTGCTTCTCCTGATACAAGCTGTTCTCCTAATCCAAATACAAAATTACCGGTCATGCTCTCGTGACTGCCTGTAATTGGATCAGCAGTAAATAATACTCCTGAAATTTCAGACTGTATCATAATTTGAATCACTACCGCTATCTGATGAGATTGATCCATTCCTTGGACTGAACTGTATGCTTTTACTCTTTCTGATTCTCTTGAGCTAAAAACTTCATATATTGCGCTTTGAATTTCTTCATCTGTCTTAACATTTAAAACTGTTTCAAATTCTCCTGCAAAAGAAGCTTGAGCAGAATCTTCACTTAAAGCAGATGATCTTACTGCAAATAAAACACTTTCATTATATTTTCTAATTTCTTTCAAATAGTGTTTGATTTTATTCCAAGCATCCTCATTAAGACTATTCTCCTTAAAAGCTGATGGTAAAATCACAAATCCGTCAGGAACAGGATATCCTGCTTGAAACATTTTTGATAACATACATCCTTTTCCGCCTGCAAGTGATTGGAGTTCAGGGGTTAATTCTTTAAAGCTTTTGATCATATCCAACATTATAATACCTCCTTTTTAAAACTCAATATTTATTTATAAAAACAACTTTTAAGCATTTCTGTATAGGCTTCTGCTTCAATAAAAGCCTTATCATAATTAATTTGTTTTGAAGATGATGACTTTGCCTCTTCCAGAACTTTTGCATTAAATCCTTGAAAGGACCATATAACAACGTTTATTGCCTTTTCTATATCTATGCCATCTCTAAATTTAGATAAATCTATACCATCAAATACTCTTTTTGAAGCGATTTCTAATTCTTCCTTATTTATCACATTTAAATCATTTTCTATATCACTTGATTTTTCCATATTTACAGCTTCAATGAATTTAAGAATTTTAGGAAATTTATTCAATAATTCTGCTTTAATCAGATGGATTTGACGTAACCTAACGAAAAAATCTTTTTCATTTAAATCAATCTTTTTGTAAAATTCAGTCATGCTAACATCTATGCAATAATCATATAAAAATAAAAATAATTGCTTCTTATTTTTAAAATAGTGAAATAATAACCCTTTAGATATACCAGCCTCTTTAACAATCTCATTTGTAGAGGCATTCTCATAACCTTTCTCAGCAAATTCATTTATTGCTGCATTTAAGATACGATTTTGTTTTTCTGAATCTAAATTTAAAAATTTCGATACCACAGTATTACCTTCTTTCAGATCTATGTAAGATTAATAAAGAATTTTATATAGATATTTGTGCTATTAAGTTATGCTCATTACTTTAGTGAAATATTATTATTGTAATTTAAGTAGTAAAAAAATAATTCTTTTTATTATTTAAGAGGATTATAACTCTATTGACCAATGCGGTCAATAAATAAATTTAATACTTAAAAGTAAAAAAAATGTATTATTGCTTAATAATATAATTAGTATTAAGGGGAATTTAAAAAGATGAAGTGATACTGGGAGAGAAATAAGTTCTAGTTAATAGATTTCTTTCTATTATTAAAAGTTACCTCTTTCATTTTTTGCAACCTTAAACAACTAAAAAGAATAGGTTAAATCTATGATAAAAATGATACTGAAATTTAAATTTATTGACAATAATATATATTGTATATATTATTAAGTAGAGGTCTACCTAATTTAAAGTGAGGATGATAAATAATGAAGAATAGAAACTGGGAATACCCGTATGATTTATTTATAAAGAGCATTGCTCAAAAGATGAGATATACAAATGACGAAAAATTAAAGGAATATGATCTTACTTCACCTCAAGCTTTATTGTTGGAGCTTATTGAAAGAGAAATAAGGCACGGAAACGAGATAACTCGCAAGGGTTTAGAGAGTGTTATGAATTTAAAAGGCTCATCTATAACGAATCTTTTAAATGGATTAGATAGAAAAGGTTGCATCATACGTAGTGCTGGGATATCAGATGGGCGTACTTTTCAAATCCAAGTTACTGCAAAAGGAAAAAATATATTAACAGAGATGGAAAAAGTATTTGAAGAAACTGAGGAACAGTTATTAAAAGGCATGTCACAAGAGGATAAAAAAGTTTTTTTGGATCTGCTTATTAGAGCTTATAAAAATTTATATGGAGAGTCTGATTAATAATAAAAAGCAAAACGCTGCTTTTTATTTAAATAAGTATGTAGAAGTCTACGTATTTTTTATTTTCTATTAAGCTTTGTTTTATTACTTATTAAATATGTTAACTAACTTTGAAAAAATTAATTATTTATAAATTAAGTTATGCAAATACTTTAAAGAGTCCTAAGTTAACTCTCATTTAACAAAATAAGTAGAAGTCTACATATATCATCAAATATGATATCAGATATTTTAAATTAAGACATTATAAGCAGTAGGATTAAATTTATTAAGATAGGAGAAATAATTATGTCAAATTATATAAAAATGTTAAAAGAATTAAATAAAGATTCATTACTTGAAGCAGGAGGAAAAGGAGCTAACCTTGGAATATTAATAAATGCTGGACTTCTTGTACCACCTGGATTTGTGGTTACAACAAGCGCATATGATGCTCATCTTGAAGCGTCAGGGCTTAAGGAACGAATAAAAAAAAGACTTGAAAAGATTAAGGGACAAGATATTAATGAAATATCAGAGGCAAGTAAAGATATCTCATCATGGATTGAAAAAGCTCAAATGCCTATTGAGATTCAGAAGGAGCTAAACATAGCTTTTGACGGTTTGCATAAAAAAATGGGAGTAAGTGAAAAGATGTCAGTTTCAGTACGATCAAGTGCAACGGCTGAAGATTTACCAACGGCTTCATTTGCAGGCCAGCATGAGACTTATCTTGGTATCTATGGAAAAGAAAATGTCATTAAACATGTAAAAAAATGTTGGGCAAGTCTTTGGTCATCGCAGGCAATAAATTATAGAATAAGTATGAATTTTGAGCACCTTAAGGTGGATCTTGCAGTTGTAGTTCAGGCAATGATAGATTCAGAGGCATCTGGAGTGATGTTTACTGCAAATCCTGTAAATGGAAAGAGAGATGAAATATTAATAAGTGCAGGTTATGGGCTTGGTGAAGCAGTTGTTAGTGGTTTAATAACTCCGGATTCATTTGTTCTAAGCAAAAAGGGAGATATAAAAGAAAAGAATCTTGGCTCTAAAGAGATTAATATTAAATTAACTAAAAACGGAATTGTTACAGAAAAAGTACCTGATTCAAAGAGAAAATCCTATTGTCTAGGATCAAATGAACTTAATCAGCTTACAAAACTAGCAGAGCTTGTTGAAAAACATTATGGTAGTCCTCAAGATACAGAATGGGCTCTTTCTGAAGGTAAGATATATTTACTTCAAGCAAGACCAATTACAACAATGGAAGCTAAGGGGGAGGATTTTAATATACTTGGATCTGAGAATAAAATAATTTATCAAGGCAAAAAGGCAGATTTTGGTCTTCAAAGTGTGATGGAACATAGTCCATATCCACATACTCCTTTGGATTTTGCATGTTTTACTCATTTTTATCAGGGTATATATACTTCTTTCTCCGAAACAGGCTTTAAGATGCCTAAGGAGCAGAATATACCTATAGAAAGAGAAAGTGGATGCGTGGCATTAAGCTATCAGGCGCCATCAATATCTCCATCTATAATTTGGAAGGGGCCTAAATCATTAATTAATGATTTATTTAAAGATACAAATGTTCTATGGCAGAGCTTTTCAGGAGAAGCTAATGCGTGGATTAAGAGGATGGATACTGCAAAAAATAATACAGATGATGCAGAAAAACTTATAAAACTTATTAAGCAGGGAATGAAAGAATATGAGAATTTTGTTTATAAAAGATTTTCTTTAATTGGTATGCCTGGTGGGATTACTGAGTTTAAGTTCAATAAACTTATTAAAAAAGCTGTAGGAGAGGAAAAATTTGAGGAGGTTAAAGAAAATCTTCTTAGAGCTTTGCCATTTAGGACTGCACTTCAGAATAAAGAAATGATAAAGATAGCACAAACAGCAGCCATAAACGGAAAGGGCGACCAAGCTTTCAAGGATGCAATTGATAATTTCTTGAAGGAATATGGAGACAGGCCTTCCATAGGTGCGGGGCGTATGATATCACCTTCTACATGGAGTGAAAAACCTGAAATGATAAATGAAATTATTGATGCATTATTATGCGATGCCTCCATATTAGATTCGGAAGAAAGTTTTAAGAAACAGGAAGAAGCTTATAAAGTTGCAAAAGACTTAGTTAAGAAAGGTCTAAAATGTGATGATTATAAAAAGCTTACTAAAATTCTAGAGAGAGTAAGATATACGGTAATAATCAGAGAGGAAAGTGTATTTTACTTAGAAAAAATAGCAGGTTGTTTGCATATAATGGCTTTAAAGCTAGGAAGCCTTTTAGTTAAGAAAGATTACATTAATGATGCAGAAGATGTATTTTTCATTTTTCTTGAGGAACTTAATTCAGTGGCAGAAGGCAAGTTAAATATAGAAGAAAGATTAAATAAAAGAAAGAAAGCTTTTGATAAGGTTTATGAGGCTCATGAAAAAGGTGTGCATTGGTTAGTAGCTACAGGGTCAATTCCAGTATTTGAGTCAAAGGAAAAAATTAAACAAGATAAGAGCGAAGATTGTAATTCAATTAAAGGAAGTGCTGCAAGTCGTGGAGTATATGAAGGTTCAGTATGCATAGTAAGAAATCCTTCTGAATTTAAAAAATTGAAAAAGGGAGATATACTCGTATCGCCATATACATCTCCAATTTGGACACCTCTTTTTAAAGTTGCAGCTGCGGCTGTCACTGAAATAGGAAGCCCAACTTCCCATGCAGCAATTGTAGCTAGAGAGTACGGTATACCTGCTGTTGTGGCTATTGATAATGTAACAAGTATATTAAAAGATGGACAAAGAATAAGAGTAGACGGAACAAATGGAGTAATAACATTGTTATAAATAATTGTGAATATGATCCGTCTAAATTAGAGAGTTTTATAAATGTATTAAAGGATTTAGAGTTTGACATTTGTTTTGCAGGACACTCATCACCTATAAATAAAACTGAGATCATTGAATATTTAAATTCACAGCATAAGAAAATCCAAGCAGATAATAAATAGATATTTATTCTTTAATTAATTAAGCTCTGTTTATTAGTGCTGTATTCTAATATTCTTTACAATAAATATTGTGAAGAATAAATATTCTAAACCATATATATTCTGAAGAATATATATTCTAATATTCTTCAGAATATGCTTGAATAATGCGGGCTTGAAGGCTAGAGAGTTCAATAAATTGAGATTAATTAAATTTAATCTAATGCTGATGTTAGCCAGGAAGTCATGAAAGAAAGAATTTCATCGGCTAATGCAGAAATTGCAGAAGCATCTTTCAAGTTACCTTTACTATGCCAACGTTTTGTAGCGCAATATATACCGCTGCTCATCATAACAGTAATCAATTCTAATTTTTCTTCTTCATTCTTTGAACAATTTCTAGTATTGTTGAGCATATTTTGTACTATATCTTGTAATTTAAGCTGAACTCTCATATCAATTAACATATTAGCAGATTTATATAATCTTATATAGCTAGTGCCAACAGTCTTATGATAATCACACATAATAAAAATTAAATCACGCAAAGTTTTCTCATTTAACTTTGCATCAGGACTAATCCTGCTGGATACAATTGTCATGAATTCATCTGATATAAAAGAATCTAATAAATCATATTTATCTTTAAAATGAGCATAAAAGGTTGCTCGGTTTACGTTAGCTCTTTCTGAAATATCCTTTACGGTTATATTTTCAAAGGGGCTTTTGTTAGCTAATGAAAGAAATGAATCTTGGATAAGTTTACGAGATTTAGTTATGCGTTTATCATTTATTTGAGATTTTTGTATCATATCTGCTCCTTTCTAAATATATATTCTATAAAAATATTAATTCATAGAAGTTTGTCTTAAACTATTAGACAATTCAAATCAGACATCCTTATAACGAGTGAATTATATTATTTAGAATTTACATAGTGTGGATATTTCAATTAAGCTTCTAAATTATAATTTTAATTGAGCAATTGGTTTATTATAGCTATGAGTATAAATTTATTATTGCAATATAAATATTTTTTAATAAATTCTTGTTATTAATATTTTTTACTAAATAACCAACATTTCATGATTTCTGTTGGTTGAATAGCTAATTTTAGTACATTATAATAATAGCATGCATAAATCGCTACAACAACACGTGTTTAATAATTTGACGATTGAGCTGCTATTTACAATTATGTATACGAGGAGAAAGTAAAATGAGTGAATTAAAACATAGAATTGTTGAAACAAATGGTATAAAAATGCATATAGCGGAACAAGGAAAAGGGCCTCTTGTATTATTACTTCATGGCTTCCCTGAAATATGGTATTCATGGAGGAATCAGATACCCGTTTTGGCTGAAGCAGGTTACCACGTAGTAGCACCAGATTTAAGAGGATATGGAGATACAGAAAAACCAGAAAATATTGATCAATACACTCTGCTTCATTTAGTTGGAGATATAGTTGGATTGTTAGATGTATTAAATAAAGAAACAGCAGTAATAGTAGGGAATGATTGGGGAGCAACAATAGCATGGAATGCAGCATTATTAAGGCCAGATAAATTCAAGGGCGTTATAGCTTTAACAGTTCCAATGATGCCTCAACCACCAATTCCACCAACAACTGTTTTCCCACAAAATAGTGAGGAGTTATTTTATACTTTGTATTTTCAAACACCAGGTGTAGCAGAAAAAGAATTTGAGAAAGATGCACGATTTGCAGTTCATAACTTGCTGTATTCAGCTTCAGGAGATGCAGGACCACGTAAAGGAAATGATGGAACTCCAAATCCATTTAGTATGGTATCAAGAGAGAAAGGATTACTTTCAGCATTACCAATGCCTAAAATGACATCTTGGCTTAAAGAAAAAGACTTAGAGGTTTATGCAGAAGCATTTGCCAAAACAGGCTTTAGTGGCGGATTAAATTATTACCGTAATTTAGATAGAAATAGAGAATTATTAAGCTGTTTCAATGGATTAAAAGTAACAATTCCTGCATTATTTATGGTAGGTACTCGTGATGTTGGCTTAAGTATTCCAGGAATGGATCAAATAATTTCTGAAATGAAGAGTATTGTTCCAAACATCCGTCAAACTATATTTCTTGAAGATTGCGGACACTGGGCTCAACAAGAAAAACCAGAAGAGGTTAGTGCAGAGATAATTTCATTTCTTAAAAGTTTATAATATCTTATAGAAATTAAAATAAAAACTTGTGGGCTTTGAAATCATAACTTCAGCGTCCACCATAAAACACATGAAAATGATATGCTCACTTTATAGGAGATAGTTAAAATAATAAAACTGTTTCTATAAAGGGGGCATTTTATTTTTGGAGTTTCAATTATCCAATTATATCAACATAACAAAAATGTAATATTAATGAAATGTAGTTAAATTGATGAAGTAAGTATAATAATATAAAATAATTAACATAGAGCCAAGTTAGTATGTCGATTATAGATATATATCAAAAGCAAAAGTTAGATATATACATGTTAAAACTGAAATTAAATACATGTTTATTCCAGCGGACGTATGAAATTTTTATTTGATGAGTCCTAAGTGAGGGATTGGATACGAAGCAAAGGTTTAAGAAAAAAGGGAGAATTATAGATGAAAAATATATTGAATGTAGAAAAAATTGAGAAATATTATGGAAATAAAGGGAATTTAACAAAGGCAATAGATAATATAAGCTTTAAGGTAGATGAGGGAGAGTTTGTTGGAATAATGGGACCTTCAGGAAGTGGTAAAACTACACTTCTTAATTGTATATCAACTATTGATAGTGTTACTGCAGGAAAGATATTGATAAATGGTAGTGACATTACAAGGCTAAAATCAAAAGAATTAGATAAGTTTAGGCAAAATGAGTTAGGATTTATATTTCAGGACTTTAACTTATTAGATACACTTACAGCTTATGAGAATATTGCTTTAGCATTAACAATAAAGGGAGAGGACACCTATAAAATAGATGAAGAAATACAAGCGGTAGCAGAGCATTTAGAAATAGGACAAGTGCTTAATAAGTATCCTTATGAGATATCTGGTGGGCAAAAGCAAAGAGTTGCTTCAGCAAGAGCAATTGTAACTAACCCATCTTTAGTTCTTGCTGATGAACCAACAGGGGCACTAGACTCTAAATCAGCTAGGCTGCTACTTGAAAGGTTTGAAAACTTAAATGATAATTTGAAAACTACAATACTTATGGTTACCCACGATTCCTTTACAGCAAGTTATGCTCATAGAATACTCTTTATTAAGGATGGAAGAATTTTTAATGAACTCATAAGAGGTAAAGACACAAGAAAGGAATTTTTTAATAAAATCATAGAAGTTATATCCCTTCTTGGAGGTGATGATAATGATGTATTTTAAGCTGGCCTTTGGCAATATAAAAAAGAGTTATAAGGATTATACTATATACTTCTTAACATTAATATTAGCTGTCTGTATATTTTATAGCTTTAATTCTATAGATTCACAAAAGGCCCTTTTTGATATAAAATCTTCAAATGCTAATTACATAGAAAAATTAACAGTTACTATGTCTTATTTTTCTATGTTCATATCAGTAATACTAGGAAGTTTAATCTTGTATGCTAATAATTTTCTAATAAAAAAACGTAAAAAAGAATTAGGTATATATATGACTTTAGGAATGGGAAAGAGAAAAATATCTAAGATTTTAGTAGCAGAAACCTCTATGGTAGGCGCTATATCTTTAGTTGCAGGCATTATATTAGGAATAGCAGCGTCACAAGTCTTATCTACTCTTATCTTAAAGCTGTTCGATGTTTCTATGAATGAATATAGATTTACAGTCTCTATAAATGCTATTGGAAAGACTATATTATATTTTGGAATAATGTTTTTACTTGTAATGATTTTTAATGTATTTGTTGTTTCTAAGTACAAAATAATAGACTTACTTGCGGCAGATAGAAAAAATGAAAAAATGAAATTTAAAAATCCATATATATATTTGGCAGCATTTGTATTAAGTATAGTATCTCTTATAGCTGTATATAAATTTTTTTTAAAGATAGGGATAGATACATGGAATCCAATGTTTAAGCCAGCACTAGTCATTAGTGTAATTAGCACAATATTATTCTTTTTTAGTTTATCTGGAGCTATATTATATTTTTTAAATAAAAATAAGAAAGTATATTTCAAGGGATTGAATATATTCGTTATAAAGCAGGTAAATAGCAAGTTTAATACACATTTTCTATCCATGTCAGTAATATGTTTAATGCTGTTTACTACAATACTTGTATTATCTACAGGAATAGGTCTTAAGAAAAATTATGAAGCAGGCCTTGAAAAAATAACACCTTTTGATGCTAGTTTAGTCATATATCCTCATGGTGAAAATATTCCTTTAGATGAAGTGTTTAATAAAATTGATTTCAAATTGAGTGAAAATGAAAAATATATAACTTATGATGAATATACTTCATCAGTAGAACTTAAAGATTTATTTAAAACTGAAGATGAGGCTTTTAAAAGCTATACAGCAAGCTTTGTAAAAATATCTGATTACAATAAAATATTAAAACTAAAAGGTGAAAAAGAAGCTAATTTAAATAGTGATGAGGTTTTAATCTTATCAAATTATAACAAATTAGCTGATCCAATTAATGAAAAATTAAAGCATAGCAATAAAGTTAATATTAAAGGAAAAGAGTATCTAGCGAAAAATCACAAGGTTTTACAAGAAAATCTTGAAACTTCTATAATGGCAGAAAATTATTGCGTTATAGTAATAGATGATGAGTTTTTGCCAGATAGTAAAGTTTATAAATCAGTGCTTGATGTAATGTATACTGATGAAAATAGAGAAGAAAATAATGAAAAATACCAAGAGATTTATAATAATTCTTTGATTGGTGGGAAGTATGAAAGTCTAGATGTCCCCCATATGAATGCTTATTCAAAGGATGGCATTTATTCTAGGGAAAAGGGTTCTTCAACTTCTGAATTATTTCTTGGTTTATATTTAGGTATGATATTTTTGATATCAAGCATGGCTGTATTAGCACTTCAGCAATTATCAGAAGCTAGTGACAGTATAGAAAGATATAAAGCTTTAAAGAGAATTGGTGCAAATAAGAAAATGATAAATAAAACTATATTTCTTCAAACCTTGATATATTTCAGTCTTCCTGTAATTCTTGCATTAGTTCATTCAATTATTGGTGTTTTAGTGGTTAATAAGGAAATAAGCAATTTTAATCAAATAGATATTAGATTTTCAGCGTTAATGACGGCTGTAATATTTATTGTAGTATATGCAGGATATTTCTATACAACATATACAGGGTATAAAAATATTATAAAAAATAATATATAAGGACTAATATAGATAGCCAAAACCATAAATAGTTTAATTCTGCAAAAGCGTTGAAGTAGTTACAATTTGTAGTAAAGATACGAACCTAAAGTGTTCCTAATTTATAAATATGTCTATTTAGTGAGAGCTATGGATATTCATGATATATATGGAATAAGTAAATGCTTAATATATTGATTTCCATAATAGCAAATCAAAGAAAAAGTGAAGGCATTATAATGATATTGAGTAAAATTGTGGTAAAATGTAGTGTTTAGTTTTATAATAATTATTAAGGTTATTAAGTTTTGGATTTCAAGATTTAATAACCTTATATTTCTAGTAGGGGGATATGATGAGGAAAATTATTATTATTGAAGATGATGAAGTTATAAGGGAGGAATTGCAAAGTTTTTTAGAGAGATATGGATATGAAGTGAAGGCTCCTTTAGATATGGATAACATAATAAATTATATTGAAAGTGAGAACGCTGAACTTATATTGCTAGATATTAATTTGCCTATGTATGATGGATATTATATATGTAGGGAAATACGCAAGACTTCAGAGGTTCCAATTATAATAGTTACAAGTAGAGATAGTGAAGTAGATGAACTGATGAGCATGAATTTAGGGGCAGATGACTTTATTACAAAACCTTATAATACAGAAATACTACTTGCAAGAATAACTAATATTTTAAAAAGGACTTATGGAAACATAAAGACTAGTAGTATATTAAGCTACAGAGATTTTAATTTGAATCTTTCAAATGCAACGATTATTTATAAAGATAACTCTCTAGAGTTAACTAAAAATGAAGTTAAAATACTATCATTTTTGATAAATAATAAAGGAAACATAGTAAAAAGAGATTCTCTTATGGAGTACCTTTGGAAAGCAGATTTTTTTGTAGACGATAGCACTTTAAATGTTAATATAAATAGATTAAGAAAGAAGCTTGAAGAAATAGGAATAGAAAATCCAATAGAAACAAGAAGAGGAATGGGGTATACTATGCCATGACTATAAGTGAGTTTCTTAAAGATAAAGCTATTGTAATACTATGTAATAGTCTTATGTTTATTATATTGTCAATAATAATGTTTGTTATAAATGTTAATTCAATTATAATTACATTTGTTTTTTGTATATGGTTTTTCCCGTTGGGTTCTTACATGGCTTTAGAATATATAAAGCATAAAAAGTATTTTGGGGAGATTGACAGTTTATTAGAAAAATTGGACAAGAAATATTTAATTCCAGATATGCTAAAGGAAGCAGAATCTGTACAAGGAGAAAAGTTTAACTCTATACTTAAGGAATTAAGCAGAGATATGTATGAGCATGTAAAATATTATAAGGATCTGCAGGAGGATTATAGAGAATATCTAGAAGCCTGGGTCCATGAAATTAAAACACCAATAGCTTCTTCAAAGCTTATTATTGAGAATAATCAAAATGAAGTAACTAATAAAATAGACTTTCAGATAGACAAAATTGAAAGATTTGTGGAACAGGTACTTTACTATTCTAGAAGTAATAATGCTTATAAAGATTATATTATAAAACAAATTAGTCTAGGTAATATAGTAAAAAATGTAGTAAAAAGAAACTATAGAGATTTCATTCATAAGAAAATAAAAATCAATATAAATGACATTAATGAAGATGTATATAGCGATGGGAAATGGGCTGAATTTATCATTAATCAGATAATAGTAAATTCAATAAAATATTCAAGCAATAGAGATCCTCAAATTAATATATCATCAATGAAAAAAGCCAATTCAGTAATGTTATTTATAGAAGATAATGGAGTAGGGATAATAGAGAAAGATATAGATAGAGTCTTTGAAAAAGGCTTCACTGGTGAGAATGGAAGAAGATTTAGCAAAAGTACAGGCATGGGTTTGTATTTGTGTGAAAAGCTCTGCTTAAAGCTGGGACTAAAAATCTCTATTGCTTCTGAGGTTAATAAAGGAACTAAAGTTATATTAATATTTCCGTTATCAGGAATGGCTACTTTTGGTGATGATTGAGGGGAAGTTAATGATTAAAAAGAGGTTTGTTCAAAAGCTGAATTGTAGTATATTTACCAATTATATTATAAGTGATTCAGAATAGTAAATAAAGACGAAATAATGAACTATTTTATATCGGGAAGGTTAGTGATAATATGCCTTGTGTTGCCGAATTCGGTATTATAGATGAATTTGAAAAAGATAAAGATTACTCGTGTTACGAACCTCAAAAATATAATTGTATTGCTATTGATGACGATATATTGAGCGATTGGTGGAATGAATTGACTTTAATTAAAACTTACTTTCACTGTTATAGCAGACCCAGTTTCGCACTTGCAAGGTGGGGAGTTACTCTTATTCCACCAGAATCATTAGAGTCTTTTTATAACATTGTATCAACTTATAAGAATTCTAAGTCATCAAAAGAACTGATTAATTTAATGATATTACTGCGAAAGGCGATTTCTCAAAATAAGTATGTAATTCATTATGGTGTATGAAACTAATACGCAATTTTCCTTTTTTATGTAGCAAGTTAAAAGGGGTTCTTTAAAATTGAGTAATCTGGTATTTACAATTTATGTTATGATTAACTTGTAATGGTAGAATGTTAAATAATAAATTTTAATACTGGAGGATGGTATGTATAATTGTATTATATTTGATATTGATGGTACGCTTTTAGACACCGAAATCGCAGTTCTTTCATCACTTCAAAAATTAGTATTTGAAGAACTAAATGAAAATTTGAGTTTTGATGAATTAAGATTCGTTTTAGGTATTCCTGGAGAAGTAACATTAAATAAACTTGGAATAACTAATATTTTAGACTGTAATGTAAAATGGAATAAATACTTAAAAGAGTATTTTCATAATGTAAAAGTTTTTGATGGTATTAAGGATACCTTGATTAAACTAAATGAAATTGGAATTCTAACTGGTATAGTTACTTCAAAAACCAAAGAAGAATTTCTAAGTGATTTTGTACCATTCGAATTGAGTAATTATTTTAAATTAGTAGTTTGCGCAGATGATACAGAAGAGCATAAACCTAATCCAGAGCCAATTTTAAAATTTATTGAACTTTCAGGTGCAAATAAATCAAAGACAATATATATTGGTGATACCAAATATGATATGGATTGTGCATTTGGTGCTGGTATAGATTTTGCATTAGCATTATGGGGGGCTAAATCATCAATAGGAATTAATGCAAATTATATTCTTGAAAATCCTAAGCAAGTATTAAAACTTGCAAAAGTTTAGTTCGCATTGTTAGAAAATGAGAATTATTATGGAACTGTGGGATGTTTATGATAAAAACAGAAGATTGACTGGCAGACAAATGGAACGAGGTAGCAAATTATTGTGTAATAATTATATTAAGTAAATATGGGGTTGAATAACTATGTTAATTAGCTCAGTAACAACAATATATTTTTCACCAACAGGTACAACTAAAAAGATTATCAATTCAATCGTAAAAGGAATGGGAATAGTTAATGATAGAATTGTTGATTTAACATTACCTAAAGCAAGAAGCGATAATAACATTTCTTTAATTGATGGAGAAATAGTATTAATTGGAGTTCCTGTTTATGAGGAAAAAATTCCTGAAATAGTATATCCTTTTCTAGCCAACTTAAAAGGGAATGGGAGCCCAGTTGTGTTAGTTAGTGTTTATGGAAATATTGGCGATGGTATAGTCTTAAATCAACTAGATTCTATAGCTCGAAAGTCGGGTTTTAAGGTGGTAGCAGCAGGTTCGTTTATAGGAGAACATTCATTTTCCACAGAAGAACTACCTATTGCACAAAATCGCCCTAACAATGATGATCTAAATAAGGCTGAAGAATTTGGAAAAAATATAATTAAAAAAATGGAAAATATAAATAGTTTGAAGGATGTTTCATTTACAATTCCTCAAGGAAAGTTACCATTAATGGCGAAGATAGTACCTAAAAATAGTGCCAGATTATTTACAAAGACTCCTTTTGCAGATATGAGCAAATGCAGTCATTGTAATATATGTGTAAAACTATGTCCTGTGAGTGCAATTGACAAAGGAACTTTAGAAATAGATGAAAAACAATGTTTACGTTGCTTTTGCTGTGTTAAAAGGTGCCATAAAAAGGCAAGAAAAATTATTTATAAACCCAAATTACTAGTTTCAAAAGTGTTAACAATGAAAAACAGAATTATAAAGGAACCCAAAATATATCTGTAAAATTTATCAAATGATATTCGTGAACAAGGGAATGTTTTTAGAAAATGATTGATATAAAGAGCATAAGTGAAAGTAATTGTTATATATAAGTAAAAAAGAGTTAAAGGATGATATTTCCAGAACGACAAAACATAACACAAAAAGTCGGGAATAACCGTTTGAAAAGAGATAAGATATATGTACAGACAGGGGGATAATTATGAAATGGATTGAAGGAATTGGTGAAGCTATCAGCTATATTGAGGAGAATATCACTGAAGAAATCACAATAAAAAATATTGCAGAAAAAACATTTATGTCTCCATTCTATTTCCAGAAAGGCTTTGCAATGCTTTGTGGGTTTACGGTTGGAGAGTATATCAGACAACGCAGGCTTACTCTTGCTGGCAGTGACCTCGTTTCTACTGATGAAAAAATTATTGATATTGCATTGAAATATGGATATGCATCACCAGATAGTTTCACAAAAGCTTTTACTCGATTTCATGGTGTCACACCTACTGCTGTTAGAAAAGATGGGGCGATGATTAAATCATTTGCTCCGCTGAAAATCAAGTTTTTATTGGAAGGCGGTTATATTATGGATTACAAAATTGTTGAAAAAGATTCGTTTACGGTCATGGGCGTATCAAAGGTGTTTAAGTATGAGAATGCATTTGCAGAAATTCCACCGTTTTGGACAGAGCATTATGAAGCTGGGAAGGGAAAATTTGTGTGTGGAATGTATGGAATATCCATAGATGAGAGCATGGGATCAGATGAGTTTGAATATTTGATTGCAGATAATTATAATCTATCCATTGAAATACCTAATGGTTTTGTTACAAAGATTATTCCTAAACACACATGGGCTGTTTTTGCTTGCAAGGGCGCGATGCCAAAATCGTTGCAAGATATGAACAGAAAAATCTTCTCAGAATGGTTGCCTAATTGCAAGGATTATGAAATTGCAGCAGGTTATAATATTGAAATGTACACTGATATAGCTGATTATCCTAAGGGTAATCAAGATGAGAATTACTACAGCGAAATCTGGATTCCTGTTAAGAAAAAATAGTTATGCAAAAGAGCCTTATTTGAAGTTTATCAGATTCCAAGTTTGTAAGTTTTATGCATAATAGTTTTAAATCCAGTTCTGTCATATTTTTCATAAGCTATAAATAACTAAAAATAAATAGAAAATTAAAAAATCGCATTATTCAAAAGTTGATATGTTTCCTTTAAGATAGACAAATAAAAAATATGTTACTTGAAGGGCAGCTGTTCAAATAATTGAATTTGCGATTTTTTTCTATACAATACTAAAATTCCATGAAATAAGAAATGTAAATAACAGCGAATATAAAAGCACCTATAATAGAGAATTGAGCAAAGAATTTTTGGTTATTAGTTAATTTGGAATTTAAAAATACATATTTATAATTGATTTCTCCAAGAAATGGAAATATGAAGATAAAATATCTGCTCTTATTGTAATCTGTTATTAAATCAAGTGAAATAATAAATACATTCAAAAGTACTATAAAAATTACTTTAATATTTGACATAGCTCTTCTCCTAAATACTTTTTTACAAAATTACACCATAAACTCAAACAAAAAAATTTATAATAAAGAAATATTTACAATATATGTTATAATAAATTAATAATGTTTAATTTTAAGCGATGGGGTGTATCACTTGAGTAAGTTTTATGGATTTTCAATTCTTAGCATATTACTATTTATAATTGGAACATGGATGTTATTAAAAGATTTATATACATCATATACTCATGGTAGAAATATTGTAAAAGTAAATAAAGGAATAGGATTGGCTATTCTTTGGGTGGTATTATTAATAGTTTGGTGTCTATTATCATTGAAAGATGCAGAACTTTATGTTAGATATGAAAATGATAATATTATTGAGAGTGTTTTTACTAATATATTTTGGATAGAATTTTCAATCTCTAATATAATAAAATCATTAAGAAGTTCAGAAATAAGAGAAAATGGAATATATAAGTCGGGATATTTTTATAAGTGGTCTAAGATTAGGAGTTATAATTGGACAACACCAAATACAATTGAATTTAAAGTTAGCAGTTTTTTAAAAATTAATTCAAGTCTTGAGTTTACAATAAATGAAGAATATAAAGCAAAAGTGGAAGAAGTGATTCAGAAAAATATTGCGTTATAGTTTTCTTATATTAATAAAAACAAAATATACATTAGATTTAGATGTCGCATTAGTTGAAGAGAAGAATGGGGCATTTTTTATATTTTATGTGTAGATTTGATGTAGCAATTGATATAAAATATGTTTTTTTTATTGAATAATACGATGTTACTAATAATGTTATAATTGATTCGGTATAGGAAAGTATTGTTAAACTAAAATTATTTACTGCTTTTTTAAAAGGGGATGTGTGAAAATATGGGGATTAAGTTTAAGTTTATTTTCTTAACAATATTAACTTTTATCTTATTTATTTCTATTTTTTTTATCGTTTATAGAAATGAAAATAAAGATAAGAAAATTATTGAATTTAATAATCAGCAATATTCAGCGATAAGAAACTTTCAAGTAAATCAAAGTTATTTTGATAGTAATAGCAGGCTTAAAAGTGAGTATTCTACTAATATAGCAAATATTAATGGTAGTAAGGTCTACTCGATTAGTGGACTTGATGTAAAGGATTGGATATATTATGACTATGCTAATTGTGATGTAAGTTTCTATCTTTCAAAAAATGTTTATACCAATCTTGATTATAGGTATTTCAATTTTTCAAACAAATTTCAGCTAATAAAATATAACTATACTATAGACGATGGTCTAAAAAAAGTGATGGATACAACTATTGAAAATGAAGAAATAGTATCTTATGTTTACAAAATTGCTTCTTCAAATGGAAATTCCAACATGGGCGTAACAAGCGATAAAGTAACAACGTATTCTCTGTTGTTAACACCAAAGGAGTTCCCAGCTCTACAGTATATTATTAGTTATTATGAATGTGAAAATGGATATTTTATTGGTTCAAATACTAACAGCTTATGTACTAAAGTTGATGACTCAATTCATGAAATGATTAGTAGATTAAAATAAATGTATATAGAAACTATAATATTAATTATCAGCATAATTTGGAAGTTATTTTGCTTCGCATTGTTAAAGAGATTGTATTTGGAATTTTTTTTATACGTCATACTATAATAGGGTGAGTGGGATAGAGGTATATGAAATGAGATTGATATTGGAAGAACTTACAGAATTACATGCAAAAGAAATTTGTAATTGGAAATATGAGGGGGAATATTCTATATATAATTATCCTTCGTGGACTAAAGTACTTGATAATAAATGGGCTATAACAATAGAAGAGAAAAGAAAAAAAGAATTTTTTGCTGTAATTGATGAGGAATATAAATTATGTGGTTATATAAGGCTACAAGAGAAAAATGAATGTATTCTTGTTGGAGTTGGATTAAAACCATCTCTATGTGGACAAAGATTAGGAGAAACATTAATGGAGATAGTAAAACAGCAATGTGCTAATTTATATCCAAGCAAAATAGTTGCTTTAGAGGTGCGATCTTTTAACGAGCGGGCAATTAAATGCTATAAAAGAGCAGGATTTATAGTAAAGGAAATATATATAAAAGATACCCCTATTGGGTACGGTAAATTTATAAGAATGGAATTTATCTGTTGATTAATTGGTGATTTGTTAGATAAATTGCAATTTAGGCTTCAAGGAAAGTAAGCTATATGCATTGACTAGCTACCATTTTTTATCTGATTTTAGAACTGAACAATTTGGAATTTATAAAATATGCTACAATTAAATAAAAGATAAATCATAATTTGAAAGGAATTAAAATAATGGATTTTAAAGAAATTATGAAACAAAATAGAGGATATTGCTCAAAGCACACAGATATGCCATCAGAGTTACAACTAAAAGCGAAAGAATTATGCTGGGAATATAATCAGACTAGACCATCAGAAAAAGAAAAGAGAAGTAATATTTTAAAAGAATTGCTTGGAACTTGCCATCCGCTAACATTTATTGAGCCGTCATTTCGTTGCGATTATGGTTTTAATATACATACCCATGGGCTTGCTGTGATTAATTATAATTGTGTAATATTGGATACATCGCCAGTCTACATTGGTGCAAATGCATTTATAGCTCCTGGAGTTTGTTTGGCTTGCTCGGGACATGCCGTATTTTCAACACAAAGGGCAGAAGGGATTGGAACATCAAAACCTATTACAATAGAAGATGACGTATGGATTGGTGCTAATTCAACTGTATGCGGTGGAGTTACTATAGGAAAAGGCAGCATTATTGGGGCAGGAAGCGTAGTAAATAAAGATATTCCAGCGGGGGTAATTGCAGTAGGTAATCCTTGCAGAGTATTACGTAAGATTACAGAAGAAGACATAATTAACTTGTCAGTTGAGCAAGGCAATTTCTAATTTGTAGAGTTTACTATATTTTTTTGCAATAATAAAACAAATGTGCAGGTAGAAGTTTAAATAATGTAATTTGAAAAGTTAATAGTGCGATATTTACAAGTATGTTATAATTTATAAAACAAATTGTAATTTAGACTTGGGGGAAAGAAAATGTTTATAGTAAATTTAACTTATGTTAAACCACTAGAAGAGGTTGAAAAGTATTTGGAAGATCATATTACGTTCTTAAACCAATACTATGCTAGCAACAATTTTATCTGTTCAGGGAGAAAAAATCCTAGAGATGGTGGAATAATTTTATGCATTGCAAAAAATAAAGAAGAGGTAAATGAGATTATTAGTGAAGATCCATTTTATAAAAATGGAGTTGCTAATTATGATGTAATAGAATTCCAACCAACAAAGTATTCTGAAGGTTTTAAGGAGTTTGTTGAGTAAAGTTTACTTTATAGATTAAGATAACTCTTAAAAAAATAAATAAGAATTTTAAATATCACATTATTCAAAATAATAAATGGGTAATGTGATATTTACTATTTATGTTAGAATTAATTACAATAGAAATTAGTTAAGAACTAGATATTTTCTATTTTTACTTGAGGAGATGGAATATTATAATACGCCAATAATCATAAAGAATATTGGCGTGAATTTTATAAATATATGCTAATAAATAAATTTCATAAAAATATAATTTATTTTGTTAAAATGTTATTTCTTCTATCGTGAGCTTTCTTTTCAATTCAGGATAAATGTTATAGTAAAGATTCTTACGCAATATAGAATGATAAATAGCAAGTACTAAAGTAATAATAATTAAAATAGCAGGTATTATATATAATATAGGATTATTTAGAAAGAATTCAAATATGTTGAATTTTTCATCAATCCACTTACCATATATATAAGCTGCTAAAATTATAAGAAGAACTGGAAAGGCAAAAATTCCTGATAGAATGTTGACGGTATTCATTTTTTTATGAGTAGATTGAAAGCAATTTTCCCCAATATAGCGTTCTAACAAAAAGCATTGCTTATCAAAGGAATCACTTTTTTGAACTTGAAGATCATTTTTAGTAATATGCTTATGTAAAATATCTAATTGAGCACTGAATTCTAAAGTTTCATTCAAAATCTTTCCGAAATTCATAAACACACCTCCTAGAAATATTTTTTACAATTGCGCAATTTGATAACCTATATTGTATCAGGGGAGGATAATTATGTCAATGAATGATGATAGGAATTTCAGGAGAAGGTAAAATCGGAATTATAAGAGATTAATTTAGATATAAGTTAATAACTATAATTAATTAGCATTGTATTTAGTTGTCAAAAGTGCGTTATAAGCCTATTTACTTACGAAGAAAATAGACTAAGTATAAGAAATTTCCTTTACTATTTGGATAAAAGACAAAGCAGCTGGAGATGCCGTATTAAATGATTTAATCAAAATACCGATTGTCCTGGAATATTCAGGAGTTAATTTTATAATCTCTAATTTAAAAGTATTAAAATTCAATGCCATTTTAGGAACTATTGATATTCCTATCCCTTTATTAACCATAGCTAAAATAGCGTTATTATCTTCAATTTCAAACTTTATATTAGGATAAATATCATTTTCTTTAAAAATGTCTTTAATAAGTAAATCACATCCAGACTTCGGCATTATGAATGGCTGTAATTCAATTTCTTTAATAGAAATTGTTTCTTTTAAACCTAAAGGATTCTCTTTATTTGTAACAACAATTAAATCATCTTTCCACAAAGGAACAAATTCTAGTCCCTTAGGGCAAATCGCAGAAAAACCCAAATCTATTGTTCCGTCAGAAATCCATTTTTCAATTTCAGTATAAGTGCCTTCAAAAATTTCCAAATCTATGTTAGGATATCTCTTTTGATAATTTAAAATTATATCAGGTAATATCTTAGAAGAAGCACTTGGAAAACAGCCCACCTTTAATATTCCAGATTCAATACCTAATATAGATCTAGCTTCTTGTTTTATTAATTCAGTCTTATTTAAAATATCTAAAGCATATTCAAATATTCTTTTTCCTTCAGCTGTCAGACTTATCCCACTACGATTTCTATATAAAAGTGTAAAACCAAGTTCATTCTCAAATGAAGATATAACATGGCTAATAGCTGATTGAGTAAGGGATAATTTTTGCCCTGCCTTTGTAAAGCTGCCTGTTTTAGATACTTGAACAAAAACTTCAAATTGTTGAAGTGTCATATTAAAACCTTCTTTCATGAAAAATATTCATATTAATTATTATAAACATTAATTTTACTAATTTATAGAGTGATAATATAATTAAATAGAAATATTACATAGAAGGAGTGGGACTTTTTGGCTAACAAAAAAATTTATACAAATGGGAAATTTGTTGCTATTATTGCAACCTTATGTTGTTTATTATGGGGGAGTGCTTATCCAGCAATAAAGAATGGATATTTATTATTTAATATAAATTCTAATGATATTCCATCAAAGCTTTTATTTGCAGGGTATAGATTTATATTAGCAGGAATATTTATATTTATCATTGCTAAATTATATGGAAAAACTGTATTTAACATTTCTAAAAGAAACATTTCTAGATTATTTATTTTAGGAATAAGCCAAACAACGCTACAATATATCTTTTTTTATATAGGATTAGCTAATACTACAGGTGTTAAAGGATCAATAATGAATTCTACAGTAGCATTTTTTAGTGTTATATTAGCCCATTATATATATGCGAATGATAAATTGACAAAGAAAAAGAGTATTGGATGTGTCATAGGTTTTATAGGAGTTATAATAGCAAATTTCAATACTGAGTTTTTGGAATTTTCTTTCACTTTAAATGGGGATGGATTTGTTATAATTGCAGCTCTTGTTTTTTCAGTTACAGCTATTTATTCAAAGAAACTTACTGAAGACTTAGATGTTATGATTATAACGGGACATAGTCTTTTCATTGGAGGAATCCTGTTAGTATTACTAGGATGGCTTTCTGGTGGACAAGTATATAGTTTTTCATTACTATCTTCACTAATATTAATTTATCTAGCTTTACTATCATCAGTTGCATTTACATTATGGAATATGCTATTAAAATATAATAAGGTCGGACCGATATCGGTTTATAATTTTCTAACTCCTATTTTCGGTTCTATACTTTCTGCAATTTTTCTAGGCGAAACTATTTTAGAATTTAAAAATATAATTGCTCTTATATTTGTGTGCATAGGAATATGGCTTGTTAACAAAATATAATTTTGGATTTGTCTATTAATTTTATGAATAATATTAATGCAATTGTTAATCCTATCATATTAAATCCAATACTAACTTCATAGTATTCTTACTATATAAGAACAATTAAATTCTTCAATATTATTTAATCAAAAAGAAGTGTGTTATAATTTAGGAATATATTTTTTAAAGTAGATTTTAATAATATTTATTTTAGAAAATTAAAAAGAAAGTATATTTGAAGTTTAATTTTGCTTCAATAGTTAGGGAGAATATATGATTATTATTTTATCAATTATAGTATCTTTTTTATGTGGTTCAATTCCGACAGGATACTTAATTATCAAAAAGTTGCACGGAATTGATATAAGGACCAAAGGTAGCGGGAATATAGGATCTACCAATGTTAATAGAGTAGCAGGACGTAAAATATCTATTATTACACAAATAGTAGATATTTCAAAAGGTATAATTCCTGTAGCTTTAGGAATTTGTTTAGCAAAGATTTTTGAACTACAAATATCAATGGATACTTATCTTTCGATCATTGCTATAGCGGTAATTTTGGGACACGATTTTACTCCATTCCTAGGATTTAATGGGGGGAAGGGGGTTAATACAACTATTGGTGCATTCTTTGTAATTGTACCAATTCCAACATTAGCTGGAGTTGCAGTTCATTTTATATTACGTTTATTTACAAGTATAGTTTCTATAAGGTCAATTGCAATAGGGATAACAATACCTTTAATGTGTATAATTATGAAATCACCTATTTCAATAATAATAAGTAGTTTAATAGCATGTATTTTAATGATATATAAACATAAAGATAATTTAATAAGACTTTTACATAATGAAGAAAAATAATCTTAAATTATCATTAATTAACCAGAGAATGGATTTACCACTATTTACAATACTGTTATAATTTGTTTATATAGCATGTTAGTTTGTATTAAATATTAATTGAGTAGTGGAGGGGGAAATCTAACGCCATAAGAGATATTGAAATTAATGTGGTATATGCCAATGATGAAGCTTTACCTTTCTACAGTAACTATGGTTTTAAGATTGGAAATTATATTTTAAAAAGGACATGATTCTAAAAACTTACAGTCTTGTATTTACAAAAGTATAATTAGATTGAAATTTATATATCACATTGCGTGAAATTAGGAATATGATATTTTATACAAAGTTTCAGAATATGTACTAGTATTAGTAGCACTAGAAATAATTAAATTTGAACTTAATCAATAGTAAATTAGTAGAAAAATATTTTATGGAGATTGATAAAAGGTCTAGTTTATTATTAATTTGAGAGAAGTTTAGAGGGAGATATATGGATATTGAGAGCAAAGAAATAAGAAAAAGTGCAAGATACAGTTTGAAAGGTAATTGGAAGATTGGAATATTAAGTACGCTAGTGTACAGTGGTGCAGGTATTATAGGAGGTTTATTTCAAGATTCTAGTGTTATATGGAATTTGATATTAGAAATTATATTTGGTGCATTATTTACATTTGGATATTTTAGTATAATATTAAACATAGTTAGAGGCGAGAAAGTTAATTTTTCAGATATATTTACTGGCACGAAGAAGTTCTTTAAAGCATTAGGAATGACGTTAGCAGTAAATATTCTTACACTATTATGGTCACTATTATTAATAATCCCAGGTATAATAGCAGCTGTAAAATATTCTATGACATACTATATATGGGCTGATAATCCTAATATAAGCATTCAAGAAGCAATTGATAGAAGTATTAAAATGACGGATGGACACATTTCAGGAATATTTTGGTTATATATAAGTTTTATAGGATGGAGCTTATTAGTAATAGCTCCGGCAGTAGCTATAAAATATTGGCATCCCGAATATTTTGATGTATTTATGTCTTTTGGAATGGTTTTTGTAAATGTGTATGTTAATGTATCTTTTGGATCTTTATACACTAAGTTACTTCAAGAAGGGCAGAGATATTAATTTTAAATTGCTTAAGTTTTTTCAATTATTAATGCCTAGAGAAATAAGATATAAGCAAAAACGACAGTACTTTTGTAGATACTGCCGTTTTTATATATATTTTAATGATTTATGAGATTAGAATATGGGTTTCAATTTTGCTATCATTTTTTAACTTTTGGAAAGATAATCATGTACAACCTTAGGTGTTCCAAGAGTTAAATCTGTTAGGATATGAGATGCTGATACAATCTCTAATACAGGTAAATCAGCAAGAGGAGCTAGTGCATGGCTAAATAATTGTAGACGTGCACTTCCAGTCCAAGCGCCGTGAATAGTTATATCAGTATTTTCTGCACATATTAGTTCACAAATTCTTGGCTTACCATCGTAACCTTGAATGATTTTTAGCATAAAATTGGGTCTTGCAATTTGAGCATAGGCTTCTTTAAGATCTAGAGGCTCGTGCTTATATCCCATTGTTGCGGTAGCTACTGGTAATGTACCATACTTAAGTGTCCCAACTAAAGTGTCTGAATCAACAAATAGATTTGGATAGCCAAGCTTTTTTGGATAAGCGCTACTTTCTCTTCCAACAGCAATAGCAGGTTCATTATCTAGATACATCATATGCAAGTAGTCACCCTTAACACCATTATATTTTACTGGAATAGCTTGACCACATTCTGTATATGAGCCTAGTCCGGTTGTATCAGGCATAGCCATCATCTCAAATCTAACATATGCTCCATCTAATTCAAGTGGTTCAGGTACTATTTTTCGAAGAGCATCTAAATCAGTTCGATAAATAATGTTTAGATATTCTCTATTGTGAAATCTATATGGTCCTCTAGGAAACGCTGGAGCAGCAAGTGGAGTTGTAATTTGTTTAGATACTTCACTTTCTAACATAAAACAATCAACCTCTTTTCTTAGTTTTTGATACATAAGATTTTTAAAGTTATATATTTAAAATAGAATGATTCATATATCCATAATCTTTAAGTTATTTGGAATAATTAAATCTGCATCTGTTAAAAATTTTATTTCATCAATAGTTGTATCTTTATGAATTTCTTTTAAAAGTAAGCCGTCATTTGTTACATCAATTACACAAAGTTCTGTGACAATTAAATCCACCTGAGCCTTAGCAGTAAGTGGGAGAGTACATTTTTTAACGATTTTAGGTTTACTTTTTCCTGTATGTTGCATTGCCACTATTATTTTTTTTGCGCCTATTGCCAAATCCATGGCGCCTCCCATACCTGGGACAATTTTATTTGGGACAATCCAGTTAGCTAAATTACCTTCTTCATCAACTTCTAGAGCACCAAGAACAGCAACATCAACATGTCCTCCTCTTATTAGTGCGAAAGACGTTGAACTATCAAAAAATGCACCTTGAGGTAATAATGTTACATATTCCCCACCAGCATTTATTATATCTGGATCATTTTCACCTGATGAGGCCATTTGTGCCATACCAACCATGCCATTTTCTGATTCAAAAGTAATGTTCATTTCTTTTGGTACATAATTTGCTACCAAAGTTGGAAGTCCTATTCCAAGGTTTACAAGTTGGTCTTTTTTTAGTTCTTTTGCAACTCTTTTGGCAATTATCTCTTTTGCTAAAACTTTATCTACAATCAATTAAGCCGCCTCCTTAACGATATAATCTACTAATACGCCAGGAGTCATTATGGCATCTCTTTTTAAATCTTCACATTTAACTAAATTTTCTGCTTCAACTATAACTGTTTTTGCAGCCATTGCCATATATGGATTGAAATTTTTAGTAGCAGCTCTATAGAAGGTATTTCCAAATTCATCTACAACGCTACCTTTTATTAATGAAACATCAGCAGATAAAGGAAGTTCTAATAGATATTCTTTGCCATCGATAGTAACTTTTTTTTTACCTTCTTCAACGATAGTCCCAAGTCCAGTTGGAGTTAATACACCTCCGAGTCCAGATCCAGCTGCACGAATTCTTTCAATCAGTGTTCCTTGTGGGGAAAGCTCAACTTTAAGTTCACCAGAGCTCATTTTTTTTCCAGTTTCAGGATTAGTTCCAATATGTGAAGCAATTACTTTAGAAACTTGACCATTTACAATAAGTTTTCCTATTCCTTTATTAGGAAAAGCTGTATCATTGCCTATAATAGTCAGATTTTTTATATTTAAATCAACTAGCATATCTATAATATTTTCAGGAGTTCCACAATCTAAAAAACCCCCAACCATAATTGTCATACCATCTTTGAAAATGCGCTTTAAATCTGTTAATTTTACTAATTTATTCATTTTAATATCTCCCTTCTAAATAGTTTTTAATATTTTGTGGGAACATTGCATATTAAAGTTATGTGAATAAATGTATAAATTTAGCAAGAAGTTAGCCGGCAAGTACACATCTTCTTTGTCTTGTAAAATTTCTTGCAGAGGTTATGCCTTCACCAGTAGATCCAGCAATAGTGAAAGTTGTAAATCCTTCAGCTTCATAACCAACACCAGCAAAAGATTTAGCATTCTTTACAAAAATAGTAGTATCAATTTCTCTTTCAAATCTATTTAGGTTGTCTATATTTTTAGAATAAATATAGGCACTATGTTTTCTATTTTGTTCTGCTATCTTTGCATATTTAATAGCTTCATCTATATCGTTAACTCTTACAATTGGTAATATTGGCATCATGAGTTCTGTCATGACAAATGGATGATTTGCATTTACTTCGCAGATTATGCATTTAACATTTGAAGGAGACTCAACATCTATTTCATCTAAGAATAATTTGGCATCTTTTCCTACCCATTTTTTGTTTATAGAGTATTCTTGAGTTTCATTATTTTTTTGTAATATTAAATCTATTAACTTTGATACTTGATCTTCATTTATAATTACAGCATTATTTTTTTGCATGTTAGATATTAAATCATCTGCAACATTCTCAAAAACAAATACTTCTTTTTCTGCAATACAAGGTAAATTATTATCAAAAGAACAGCCTTCAATGATGCTCCTACCAGCCTTTTCTATATCAGCAGTATCATCTACAATAACTGGTGGATTTCCAGCACCAGCACCTATAGCTTTCTTACCAGAATTTAAGAGGGTTTTTACCATTCCTGGACCTCCAGTTCCGCAAAGAAGTTTTATTGAAGGATGCTTAATAATTGCATCTAGAGATTCCATAGTTGGATTTTTTATAGTTGTTACTAAATTCTCAGGACCGCCACATGAAATAATAGCTCTATTTATCATTTCGACAGCAAAGGCAACACATTTTTTAGCGCCTGGATGTCCGTTAAATACTACAGCATTTCCAGCAGCTATCATGCCTATGCTATTACATATTACAGTTTCAGTTGGATTCGTAGAAGGAGTTATTGCACCTATAACACCATATGGAGACATTTCTACAACTGTAAGACCATTATCACCTGACCAAGCAGTAGTAGTTAAATCTTCTGTACCAGGAGTATATTTAGCTACCAATTCATGTTTTAATATTTTATCCTCATATCGTCCCATATGTGTTTCTTCTAGAATCATTGTAGCCAAGACCTCTTTATTTTGTAATGCGGCCTTTCTTATCTCAGTTATGATTTTTTCTCTTTGCTCTTTTGTATAATGAAGGGATAATATCTTTTGTGCGTGTACAGCGCTGCTTATAGCATTTTCAACATTTTCGAATACTCCGAAACATGAAGAATTATCCTTGTAGTTCTTTAAATTAATGTTTTCAACATTTGTTTTTAATTTTAAATCTTTTGTTACAGATACTAGTGTGTCTTTGATCATGACTAATCCTCCTTATGATTTAAAAATTAATAAACATTAAAAATTTTATATGAAAATTAAATTTTTATATGTTATTAAATATATGTTATCACTAAAATTTACAGAATCAATCTTTTAAACCAAAAAAGTAAATATAAGGAAGACAAAACGTTATCAAATGACAAGACTATATGATATTTTTTTTATATAGCCGTTACAGATAAATTATCGTATTATTTTGGAATTATTGTTATATATTGTTTATAGGTAGAGTTTGTTTAGTATTTGAGTGAAATTTCGAATAAAGACTGTAATATTGTAATATAAAATAAATATTATTGATAATATTCCTTATAATTATATATTAAATGCGTAAATTTTAATAAATATAATCAATAATTCAAACAAGCATCTTAAAAAGTTCGACTTTTTATTAATAAAATATTGACATAAATCTAGAAATTAATTGGTAATTCATATTGTCAGTGTTTTGAAAAGCAGTCAAGAATATATTGAATACATATGTTATAATCAGTTAGTAATAGCAAGAAGATATGACATACTAACTAATTAATAATGGAGGCAAAATGGAGTCTGAATTTAAAGTTAAGCAAATTACTAAGTTATATGAAAGTTGCAATAAATGTGGGGTGCCAATAATAAATTGTATCTGCGATATTGTACCTAAAATAAAGACAAAAGCAAAGATATTGATATTATCAACAGAAAGAGAATTTAGTAGGCCTTCAAATACCGCTAGATTATTGAAATTGGTGAATCTAGAATCAACTGAGTTAATTCTTTGGGAGCGAGTAAGGACTCCTGAAAAATTAATCGAATATATTAATAGTGATGATTATGAAATACATATATTATTTCCTATGGATGATGATGAACCTGTAGAAAGAAAGTCTAAATGTGAAGATTCAGAAAAAATTCCAGCATTTATTATATTAGATGGCACATGGAAAGAGGCAGAGAAGATACTAAGAAAGAGCGATTACTTAAAGAAGCTTCCAAGAATATCATTAAATCCAATTAATAAATCAGAATATACTTTAAGAAAAGGTGCTTCAGAAGGAGAGCTCTGCACTATCGAAGCAGCAATTGAAGTACTTAAGTTAAATTCTGAGTTTGAGAATGCACAACTAATTAAAGGTACTTTCGATTTATTTATGAGAAGTTTTAAAGCAGGGGTTAGTGGAGTAGAACTGAAAGATATAAATATATAATGTATTTATATTACAAGTCCGCTATCAATGTACATAGCTGATAGTTGCTACTTATAGAAGATATACTCGCATTATAAGCAATCTTAAAAATATTGAAGAAGTTAAGATAGAAGATCTCAAATTCATATTGTGAAGTTGGGATCTTTTTGTATAATTTTGAGATTGTATTTGATATATAGTGTTCCACAATGATATTCAAACTTATAAAATTTCAATATCTCTGGTATTCATGAAATTGAAACAGTAGATATGTATTGTTATCAATATGGAACCATATATAGATAAGCCAATTATAAGTTAGATTTATATTATGAAATATATCCCAACTAGAAATGAGTAATATACTTTTGTAACCACAAGGGTCATAATTACCTAGAAACTGGAACAAAAGTATGTTATTCGCTTTGGCGAGTTATATGCATAAGTTCAGGTTTTAGTTGGGTTATCTATAAATATGCTAATAATAAAACTACATTTACAATATATGTTATAATTTATTTGTGATGGAAGTTTATTGTAAATTATTATAGAATATGGGGGAGTAAGTGAACATGAAAAGAAAATTACCTATGATAGTGATATTTATTGGAGATATGAGTTTGATTTATGCAGCCTTAATGATAATATCAATTTCACCTATGAAAAGCATTATGGAGAAGATTGGAGTTTATCCAATTCCTATATATAATTTTTTAGATGGTGCTCTTAGAGTATTAAGCGTTATATTCCTATTAACAATAGCCTATGGATATTTTAAGCTTAAGAAATGGGCATACTTAGAAATCATAATTTATAATGTATTTTTTTTAGCAGTATCTATGTTCTTTATAGCTATGAAAACAAGCAATCCGTATAATACTCCAAATATTATAGAATCACTGTTAGGACTCATAATTGCATTTCCATCTAAAAGATATTTTTTTAAAGAGGAATGTGATTCGTAATATATATTGACGTAATAAATTTATATTTAAAATTCTGGTAAGCCAAAGGTTAAGATAAGAATGGTAATGTAAAAATCAAATTGAAAGTGACAATACATAAGTTAATATGTAGATTATATATCACAAAAATTTATGTGAGGTAAAAGTGGTAGACTATGTTAATGCAAGAAGTACTTGGCTTAAAATACATACTTCTAAGTTATAAGATTATACGAAAGTTCATGAACAGGAGCAGAGGAAAGGGGATTATATGGGTAAAATATTATTTTTAATTTTTGATGAAATGACAGATTATGAAGTTACATTTATTAGTCATTTACTAAGTTCAGAGGCAGGTAAAGAAATAATTACTATCTCTTATGAAGATAAAATGATTAAAGGACGCTCTGGTTTCTTATATGAACCAGATAAATTAGTTAAAGATGTCTTAAATTATGACGTAGATGGCTTGATAATTACTGGAGGATGGTATGGTGAAGTAAGACCGGAATTAATAGAGCTTATCGATAAAATATATTTAGATGGGAAACTAGTAGGAGGTATATGTGGAGCAGGAACCGTTTTTTTAGCAAAGTCGGGAATTTTAAATAATGTTAAGTATACTACGCCTATTAATCAATGGACACAAAAACATATTGATATATATGGAGAAAATGACCCATTTCCAAGAGAAAATTTTATTTCTGAAAGAGTCGTGAGAGATAAAAATGTAATAACTGCTCAGGGAACAGCTTTTATTGACTTTGCAATAGAAATATGTGATTGGTTCAATTTATTTGAAAGCCAAGAAGATAGAGATTATTTTGAAAAAGAAATTAAGGGATTATAAGTTAATAATTTTGGAATAGAGACTTAATAGTTGTAGAAAAGAGAAGCACTTTAAAGTGAATAATATTAATATAAATAGGAGGAGCATTATGAATGAATTTATAGTATTTAGTATTATGGGCATAGCTTTTTTTGGTTATAGCTTGCTATGTTCTAAGAAAAGAAAAGTTATATATACCATTAATAAATTGAATTTTGTTGTTTTAAATGATAGGTATTTCGATTTGCAGTTAAAAGTAAGCATAATAAATTCGGTCATCATAGTAATTGGATCATGTCTTACGCAAGTTCCTAAGTTAGACTCCATTAAATCAATTATTCTGTTTATTACCATATTAATTTTTTGGATTATGAATTTTAGACTAAGAAAATTGGCAATACTTAAAAAGTATGCTCAGATAAAGCAATAAGTTCTTATCCAATTAGAATCTTTAATAATATTATAAATTAAGGAGAGTATAAGAAATATATGCTTTAAAGTTTATTGTATTTTTAAGATCATTTATTTAAAGAGGAAGAGGAGAAAAAATATGCTTGAATATAAATTTGATACGCAATTATTAATTGAAGGAAAGAATCTTTCAGAAGATGAAATAAATGAATATATAACAAAAAACATTGAGGGAGATTCTCTGCTTGCAGTTGGAGATGATGAATTGATTAAGATTCACTTCCATACAAATACTCCATGGCAAGTACTTGAGTATTGTGCTTCTTTAGGGGAGATATATGATGTTGTAATAGAAAATATGGAGCGACAAGCAAATGGACTCAAAGGCTAAAACGGTGAATTATTGAAATTAAATATAAGGCTGAAAAATCGTATTATTCAAAGAAGATAATATGCTCCCTTTAAGGTAAACAGATAAAAAAATAAAAATCTGTTATTTTAATGGGAGTATTTTTATATCTAAAAATGTGAAGTTTAAAGTTAGTAATTAAGTTTCTTGTAGGTTAACTTTTTCTACTAATATCAACTAGGAATCCATTTACGGAAAATGTAGAAACACATAAAATATTATTAGAGGTGAGGAATATGAAAAAGTTAAATATAGGAGAATGTATTGCTTATAAGAGGAAGGAGAAGGGTATAACGCAGGAGCAATTAGCAGAGTATATTGGAGTTTCTAAAGCATCTGTTTCTAAATGGGAATCTGGATTAAGTTATCCTGATATTTTACTTCTTCCTGAGCTTGCGACTTACTTTAATATTTCGGTTGATGAATTATTAGGATATTCCCCGCAGCTTACAAAAGAAGATATTAAAAAGATTTATAAGGAACTTTCAAATGAATTCGCTATAAAGCCATTTGATGAAGTAATAAATAAATGTGAGAAGCTAATAAAAAAATACTATTCTTGCTTTCCTTTTTTGATTTCTATGATTCAGTTATTAATAAATTATTCTATATTAGCAAAAACTGAGGATATAAAAAATGAAATTTTTCAGAAATGTATATTATTAAGCAAGAGAATAAAAGAAGAATCAGATAATATTTCTGAAATAAAGAGTTCAAATACAATGGAAGCATTGGCACAAATGTTATTAGGAAATAGTGAAGAAGTTATTCGATTATTGGATAATAAATTAATACCGTATAGTGGTGAGGATGTAATGCTAATTAATGCATACAAGATGCAGGGAGAAATAGATAAAGCAAATGAGGTCAATCAAATACTAGTATTTAATAATGTAATAAACATGTTAAGACTTTTAAACAACTATCTTTCAATAAATATTATGGATCGAGTTTTGTTTGAAAAAATTTATTCTCAAGGTATTCAGATCATTGAGTCTTTTAATCTTAATGAGATTTTGACAAATGATGTTTTAGGAATTCATATTGTTGCAGCACAAGGTTATTTAATGCACAAAGATAAGGAAAAGGCCATATGTGCTCTGGAGCAGTATGTAAATATTGTCTGCAAAATAAAGTTTCCATTGAAATTTAAAGGAAATGAATATTTTACTAAGGTTGATAAATGGCTTGAGGATAATAGCTATATTGGAACGAGCACTCCTGTAGATGAGACAACAATAAAGAAAAATTTTTCCTCTGCAATTACTGAAAATCCGGCATTTGTATCATTAAGAGAAGATGAAAAGTACAAATTTCTTGTTAAAAAACTGAAGAGAAAGTTGGATGAATAAAATGAATGCAATAAATATAGAGAATCTTAACAAGTCTTATGATGGAAAGACTAATGCTTTGAATGATATAAACTTGAGTATACCAAAAGGCCAGATATTTGGATTTCTTGGACCTAATGGTTCAGGAAAAACTACAACAGTTAGAATTCTTAATGGAATTCTTTCAGCAACATCTGGTCGTGCTGAAATTTTAGGGATTCCTGTTTTGGAAAATAATATTGAAATTCATAAATTATGTGGAGTTATGACTGAAAGTTCAAGTTGTTATGAGAATCTCACTGCAAAACAAAACTTAATGTTCTTTGGAAAAATGCACGGAGTTGAAGAAAATGTACTTAATGAACGTACTGATTCTATATTAAAAAGGTTGGAGCTGCTAGAGGTGAAAGATAAGAAGGTGAAATCTTTTAGTACAGGGATGAGAAAGAGAGTTTCATTAGCTATAGCATTAGTTCATAATCCCAAAATTTTATTTCTTGATGAACCAACATCTGGTTTAGATCCAGAAAACGCATTAAATGTTACAAAGCTTGTAAAGGAACTTGCAGAAGAAAACGAAGTTACAATATTTCTTTGTACCCATCAATTAAAATATGCTGAAGATATATGTACTCAGTATGGTTTTATAAACAATGGAAATATTCTTGGGGTAGGTACCTTTGATGAACTTGTTTCAAAGAAAAATGCAAAACTTCAGTTAAAAATTAGAGGAAAGAATATTTCTGATAAATTTGGATTTATCTATGAAGGAAATGATATATATAGCAAACCTATTTCAGGAGACCAAGAGGTAAATACTCTAATACAAAGCATTATGAAAGATGATGGAGAAATTTATGAGGCAATGCAGCAGAAATGGTCTTTGGAACAACTGTATTTCAAATATATAAAAGGTACATCTGATGATGTGTCTTTATAAATCAGGAGTGATTAGAATATGAAGAGTAATGAAAAAGCACTTATATATAAAGATATAAATGAGTTAGTAAGTTCAAAACGAGTAATTCTTCCTATGACTATTGTTCCAATTATCTTGACAATAATAGTGCCTCTTGGAATACTCATAGGTGCAAATTTTATTGGAAGTGACTCAAGCACTATTACAAAAATGGCTCCTCTTATAAGGAAATTACCTTATGAATATACAACATACACTCCAGCTCAATTACTAGTAAAAGTGGCTATAAACTTCATGTTTCCATCATATTTTCTTATAATACCTATAATGTGTTCAGCAGTTATTGGGGCTAGTAGTTTTGTAGGAGAAAAGGAACATAAAACTCTAGAGTCCTTGCTTTATACTCCAACATCCATGGAGCAATTACTTAGAGCTAAAATTTTAGGTGTATTTGTTCCATCATACATTGTGACATTGATTTCGTTTGTAGCAATTGGCATAATATTTAATATAGGTGGCTTTATATACTTTGGCGGACTTATCTTTCCAGATATAAAATGGCTGATAATTATACTTTGGCTTTCACCTGCAATTAATTTGCTATCGTTGATACTTACAGTTATGGTGTCAGCAAAGTCAGAAACTTTCCAGGAAGCACAACAAATAAGCGGGCTTCTTGTAATCCCAGTTATTCTTGTATTAATTGGTCAGATGACAGGAGTACTATTACTTAGTAATTTTATAATGATTGTAGCAGGAGGAGTTCTATTAATACTTGATTATGCTCTAATAAAGAGAATTTCTTCAAAGTTCATTCCAGAAAAGTTAATTTAAAATAAGAAAATTTATAAGCGTAGATTCAATAATGAAAGTATTTATTTAAAATTTAATAGAGTGATATCTTGGTGAAAAAATACTGTGATAAAATCTGTTTTTAAACAAATTTCTTGTAGTACTTTTTCACCATTATTTTATTCTATAGGAATTTATATTGGAGTGAAATCTATGAATAACTTTTGAAATTATAAAAAAATACGTAATCTGAGAAGGAGATTTTCTTGTAAATTAATGTGATGTTTTAAATGTGTGTTATAATATGGTAAGGTTTCAAAAGGTTATATAAAATTTGGACAGACTTATGTTATAATGAGTGGAGTTGTTAATTATGATATTTGAAGACAAAAAAGTAAAATTGAAAAATGGAGAAGAATGCATATTAAGAAGTCCTGATGTAAAGGATGCAGAAAAATTAATTGATTACTTAAGAAAGGCATCATCAGAAACAGACTATATGCTTAGGTATCCAGAAGAAATTACTATGACTATAGAAGATGAAGAAAAATTCATCAATGACATTAGCGAAAGTAATAAGGATGTAATGATTTCAGCATTTATTGATGATAAACTTGTTGGAAATTCAAGTATATGTATTATTGGAAATATGATTAAAGTTTCACACAGAGCAAATTTTGGAATAGCAGTTATTAAAGAAGCTTGGAATCTTGGTGTTGGAAAAGCTTTGTTAACTGAAATATTAAAATATGCAAAAAAAGTAGGATTTGAACAAGTTGAATTAGAGGTAGCAAGTGATAACTATAAGGCAATAAACTTATATGAAGAATTTGGTTTTAAAAAGTATGGGACAAGAAGCAACTCTTTTAAATTAAAAGATGGATCATATTACACAGAATATTTAATGATGAAAAATTTATAGGTATTCAAGATTTAATATTATTCGCTTATTCTTAATAAAGCGTTATTTTTGTTGTGTGAGTATTTTAAGTTATATAATAAAAAAATGAAATTGTAGTTTTTGTTTAGATAAAATTCTGCTAGGCACAGTGGTGTAATGTTACAGAATTTGGGGTTAATAGAAAAATATTATAAGCTTTACTAACAAACTAAATAGAAGATGAAATCTATAATTTATTTACATTCAAATTATAAAGATAACTTAGAGATTTATTTGAGATTAAAGTAATATTATTTATAGTTTATTGTTTAATTATATTAATGAAAATAGATTGATATTTGCAAAATAATAAAGGAATTTGACTACTTATGTAGAATTATTAATTCTATAAAGATATAATATAGATGAATATAAATATTTGAGGGGGATTATCATGGGATATAAAGAGCATTTAACTGAGAATTTAACGGACGAGGAAATTTTAAGGGCATTTTCTATTGTTTTGCCATATCTTAACGATTTATCAAGAGATGATACAGCGTTTGGATTAACAGATACTGAAAAATATATCGAATATGAAGATCCTAAAGGATTTCAGTTGCAACTTAGAGCTGGTTCTGAACCATTAGATGTTATAAAAGATTCTTTAAGAAGTGGAAGACTTGAAAAAGGTGATACAAATGTATCTGGCAAAGAAATAAAAGTTATATCAATACCTATTAGAAATTCAAAAGGGAAGATTATTGGAACAATTAGTGATGGAATTGATTTAGATGATACTACTAGATTGGTAAATAGTGTTTCAGAAATATCAGAATCATTAGATCAAGTTTCTACAAGTGTTAGTGAATTAGCTAATTCGGCCTCAAATTTTGCTCTAACTGGACAAAAGACTCTAAAGCAGGCTCAAGATGTTATGGAAACTTCAAAGAAAACATCAGACGCTATAGAAATTATTAAAAGTATCGCTGATCAAACAAATTTACTAGGATTAAATGCAGCTATTGAATCTGCAAGAGCTGGTGAGCATGGCAAAGGATTTAATGTTGTATCAACTGAAATAAGAAAGCTTGCAAGCCAAAGTAAAGAATCAACTAGAACAATAAATGATATTGTTATTAATATGAATCAGTCAATAAATACTATAATTGGAGCTGTAAATGAATCAGCATCAGAAAGCGAAGAACAAGCAGCAGCCATTGAAGAAATAAGTGCTACTATCGAAAGTATAAATGCTAATTTAAAAAGATTAAATGAATTTATTGAAAGATTTGCATAATTTTAAGCAACAATAATAAATAATATAGATATTGAAATATCGCGGTATTCATATGAATTTGCGATATTTTTTATTTAGCAATTTTATAATATATAGATACCTAAATTTAAAACTGCATTTATGTGATAACTTACCGAAATCATAAATATTTTGATTCCGAAAAGCTATGAAAATATCGCTGAAGGTTCTAAGCAGCAGGTTGTATCCACTTTAGCATGCTCCAACTTTCATAGGGAAGCTCGACTCATTACATTCGCTGAGGAAGTTCGAGAAACCAAAATAAAATTTTGGACTCTCACTTCACAAGCTAAAATGGAACAACCTAAAGCTAAGAACCTTTAACAGCTCATTTTCAAATGTTTTCTTCACAAATATATTTATGATTTCTAGTGAAGACACGAACTTAAAGTTTTAGAAACCTTGTAAATATGTTCATCTAATAAATAAAATTCCTAAGTTGTTTATCTGTATATACGCTGAAATAATAAATTTGCACTTGAACTCTAGTAAGTCAAATGCTCAATTAAACATAGAATGTAGAAAATTAATTACAATATATATATGGAAGGAGATAGTCATGAATTTTTATATTTTTACTTTAGCTATATGTTCAATAATATTTTTAATATATGCTCTTAATGGAGTATTTTACATACTGAAAAAACCAGAAGCTATAATTAATAAAAAATTATCGAAAACAAAAAGGATATATGAAATTACAGATGTTGATGAGTATTTAAGTAATTTAGGAAAATTAAATTTATATTCAGCTATTATTCTTTATACAGGTGTTTTAATTTCACTTTATGCTGATAAATATAGATATCAGATTTCAATGTACATATATATCGTAATTTACTTTGCCTATTTTTATTTGATAAGAAGTAGATTTATGAGAAAGGTAGAAAAATGTTTAATTCGTAAAGATGCTAAAGATTAAAATAAATGAGCTAGTGATCAAGAATTTATTCTTAACCAGTGGTAATAAAGTATTTTTGAAGAATAAACATTAAATAGAAAGTGCGCATAGTTTTGCACAGATATTGTATAAAAAGTTCACACTTATTTTTGGAAATAAATATAAGTGTGAACTTTTTCGCTTTTTTATGTTTTAATTTTTGAAAAAATTTTCTTAACATAAAATCATCAAAGTGTCTTAATAAGGCAAAATTTGTTTTTTAACGACATTAATTGTTTAAAAGTTATTTTTAATTCTTAGAAATATGAATTTGGCATATGCTTTGCTTATTAAATAAGGTGTAGTAACAAAGCAAGCTTGTTTGTTAAATATTAAACATAGGGAGGCAAAAAAATGATAAAAGGATTATCTAAATTTTTTACAGCTATTGTTCAAAAATTTCTTCCAGACCCACTTGTTTTTGCAATGATTTTAACATTGATTATGTTTATTTCAGGTATTATATTTACTGGCCATACTCCAATTGATATGATAGGATTTTGGGGTAAGAGCTTTTGGAATCTTCTAGCATTTGGTATGCAAATGGCGTTAATTTTAGTCACTGGTAATGCATTGGCTAGTTCACCACCTGTTAAACGTATTCTGCAAAAGATTGCAGGAGTGCCTAAAACACCAGCTCAAGCTATTATGCTTGTTACATTTGTTGCAGCGGTTGCTAATATTATTAATTGGGGATTTGGTCTAATCGTTGGTGCTTTACTTGCAAAAGAAGTTGCCAAAAAGGTGCGACATACAGATTATCGTTTATTGATCGCGTGTGCCTATATTGGTTTTATGACTTGGCATGGAGGCTTATCTGGTTCAATTCCACTTCTGGCAGCGACTAAAGGGAATCCAATGGAAGCGACAATCGGATTAATTCCGCTAGGTGATACTATTTTTGCTCCGTTCAATATCTTTATAACTGTTGCTTTAATAATAATATTACCTTTAATGACAAGAATGATGATGCCTAAAGATGAGGATGTTGTGGAGATTGACCCAGCATTATTAGCAGCAGAGGCATCAAATGAGACTAGTACTGATACTATAACTGAAAAAACATTTGCAGTACGCGTTGAAAACAGCAGAATTATTGCATGGCTAATTGGTATTCTTGGGGTTTGCTATATGGTTTATTACTTCATGAATGGTGGTTCTATGGATGTAAACGCTGTAAATATGATTATGTTTTTTGCAGGTATCATTCTTCATGGTAGTCCTGTATCTTATATGCAGGCTATAGTTGATGGAGCAAAAGGAACAGCTGGTATAATGGTACAATTTCCTTTCTATGCTGGTATACAAGGCATGATGGATTTGTCAGGATTAGGTGGAATGATTACAAGTGGCTTTGTTAGTATATCAAATACTCATACATTCCCAATTTTTGCGTTTTTAAGTTCAGGAATAATTAACTTCTTTGTTCCATCTGGTGGTGGACATTGGGTTGTACAAGGGCCATTTATAATGCCAGCTGCGCAAGCACTTGGTGCAGATATGGGGAAAGCAGCTATGGCAATCGCATATGGTGAAGCTTGGATGAATATGGCGCAACCATTCTGGGCACTACCAGCTTTAGCTATAGCAGGTCTTAAAGTTCGTGATATTATGGGATTTTGTGTAACAACCTTAATTGTAGGTGCTTTAATATTTGGTGTTGGATTAGCTTTATTTTAACAATTGAAAAAAGCAAAAAGTACGTTTAAATCTAGCCCTTGCAACTTATTTGATACTTGCGGATTTTATACGTATTTTTATCAGTTAATAGTATCAGACTATAGTCTGAAATCTGCAAGGTTAAAGTTTGATTATATTAACATTATTATATGGAAAATTAAATATATGGAGAGAAAGGATGATAAAAATGGATATAAAGAATATAGCAGTATTAGGTACCGGAACTATGGGACATGGTATAGCATTATTTTCTGCCAAGGCTGGGTTAAATGTAGTTATGTATGGTAGGTCAGATGCAAGTTTAGAACGAGGCTTTAATAGTATAAAGGCTAGTTTAAATCTTTTGAAAGCTGAAGGAAAATTAGAAGATAGTGGGTATAAAGAAATCCTAAATAAAATAAAAGGAGTTAAAAGTATTGAAGAAGCTACTAAAAATGTTGACCTTATAATAGAATCGTTGGCAGAAGATTTAGAGCTTAAACAAGAAATATTTAAGCAATTAGATGAGCTTTGTCCACCAAGTGTAATTTTAGCAACTAATACGTCAGGATTAAGTCCAACAGATATAGCTAAATATACAAAAAATCCAGAGAGAATAGCAGTTGCGCATTTTTGGAATCCACCACAATTAATTCCTTTAGTTGAAGTAGTTCCAGGAGAAAAAACATCAGAGGATACAATAGTAAAAGTTATGAAATGGGTTGATTTTATAGGAAAAAAATCTGTTCGTATGGAAAAGGAATGTTTGGGGTTTATAGGAAATCGCCTACAATTAGCATTGCTTAGAGAAGCTTTATATATAGTAGAAAAAGGCTGGGCAAAGCCTGAGGAAGTAGATAAAGCCATTGAGTATGGTCATGGAAGAAGGCTTCCTGTTACTGGACCATTATGTAGTGCAGATTTAGGAGGTTTAGATATATTCAATAATATTTCTTCATACTTATTTAAAGATTTGTGCAGTTATACTGAGCTATCTAAGTTATTGCAAGGTATGGTTGAATCAGGGAATTGTGGAAAGAAGAGTAAACAAGGATTCTATAATTGGTCACCAGAATTTATAGAAAGTAAAGAAAAAGAGCGTGCGGAAGTACTTTTATATTTCTTAGATAGAGATGCTAAAAAGTAACCTGAAGAAATTAAGGCTGTTGAATAAATAAAGTAAGATAAAGTGGGAGGGATTAATTATGAAGTCAAAGGTAATCTCTATAGAACAATCAGTTGATTTAATAAAAAATGGAGCTACTGTTGCAGTAGGTGGATTTGTTGGATGTGCCCATCCAGAACAAATTACATTAGAAATAGAAAAACAATATTTAAAAAGGCATGTTCCTAACAATTTAACATTAGTTTTTGCAGCTGGTCAAGGTGATGGTAAAGATAGAGGATTAAATCATCTTGGTTATGAGGGGTTAGTTCACAGAATAATAGGGGGACATTGGGCATTGACACCAAAGCTTCAAAAACTAGCTTTAGAAAATAAAGTAGAAGCATATAATTTACCTCAAGGAGTTATATCACATTTGTATAGAGACATTGCAGCTGGAAAGCCGGGAACAATTACTCATGTTGGATTGAAAACATTTATAGATCCTAGAATTGAAGGTGGTAAACTTAATGAAATTACAAAAGAGGATATTGTAAAAGTAGTTAATATTGAAGAGAAGGAATATTTGCTATATAAAGCGTTTCCGATAGATGTTGTACTTTTAAGGGCTACTTATGCAGATGAAGACGGAAATGCAACAATGGAAAAAGAGGCTTTAACACTTGATGCAACAGCAATGGCTCAAGCTGCTAAAAATTCAGGGGGAATAGTAATACTACAAGTTGAAAAGGTTGTAACTAAAGGTTCACTTGATCCAAGAAAAGTTAAAATCCCAGGAATATATGTTGATGCTATAGTTGTTGCATCAACAGAAAACCAAATGCAAACTTTTAGTGAAAACTTTAATCCAGCATATTGTGGAGATACTAAGGTACCAGTGGATTCAATAGAACCATTACCACTTAATGAAAGGAAGGTAATAGCAAGAAGATGTGCTAAGGAACTAGTACCAAATGCTGTTACTAATTTAGGTATTGGCATACCAGAAGGAATAGCTATAGTTGCTAATGAAGAAGGTATTGCAGATCAAATGACTTTAACTGTAGAACCAGGTGGAGTAGGTGGCGTACCAGCAGGTGGACTAAGTTTTGGAGATTCAACAAATCCGGTTTGCATACTGGACCAATCCAGTCAATTTGATTTTTATGATGGAGGCGGTCTTGATGTAGCTTTCTTGGGATTAGCACAATGTGACAAATCTGGTAATATAAATGTTAGTAAGTTTGGACCTAAGATTGCAGGTTGTGGTGGGTTTATTAATATAACTCAAAATGCTAAGAAGTTAATATATTGTGGCACATTTACAGCTGGTGGTTTAAAAGTAAAAATTGGAGAAGGTAAATTAATAATAGAAAATGAAGGTAAGGCTAAGAAATTTGTTGATGCTGTCGAGCAAATTACTTTTAGTGGTGAATATGCATCAAGCATTGGACAAACTGTCCTTTATGTTACAGAAAGAGCCGTATTTAAGTTAACTAAAGAGGGGTTACTTTTAGAAGAAATAGCTCCAGGAATAAATTTAGAAAAGGATATTCTAGATAATATGGATTTTAAGCCAATAATATCTCCTGAATTAAAGCTTATGGATGAAAATATGTTTAAATAGTTGATTTAATAAGTTCTTAATTGCAATTCCAAGAATATACCTTGTTCATGAATACCCCGCTAAGTAGATCTCAACACAAATGCTTACTTAGTGGGGTAATCTAATTATTATGCCGCAAGGATTTGCCCTTGCTTGACACGAAAATATAGACATATCATAATTATAAATGAGATATATGTAAAATATTAATATTTATGGGGGTATCCTGATGAGGCTTCTTAGTATGCGTTATAAGCTTATAATTATTCTTGCACTTGCGGTGGTAGTACCGCTTATTGGAAGTGGCTATATACTAATTTATAGTGCGGAAAAAGCTATGAATTCAGAGAAGGAAAGCAAGCTCTATGGAATAGCAAGAACTTTGGATGCTAGTATGGAAGGTGATTTTGAATCCTTATTATCTATAGAAGCTAAGAGTGCTTCGCATGACGAAAAGGTACGACTACTTAATCAAAGACTATCAGGAGTTACGGAAAAAATTGTTTCGGGAAATCCCGGAGTAGGAGCTGGGTATTATTCTAAAGATCTCGATTGTATTATTACATATGGACCAGGTTCTGAATATGACACCACGGTTGGACAATCAATAAGTCAAGAACATTTGGGCCGGGAAGTAATGGAAAAGGGGATACCTTTGACTGCAAGTGGTAAGATGGTTAGAGGGAACATTCTAAATGCCATGGTTCCGATCATTCGAAATAATAATGTAATCGGATACGTATGGGCTAATGAAATGACTGAAAGTATAGAGCGTCAAATAAATGAGATGGAAATTGTGATGTACGAAGGGTTAGCTATTGCTTTAGTTGTTGGGTTAAGTATAAGTATGACTTTAGCAAATAGAGTTTCTAATTCCGTTAATGGTATTATTCAAGGACTATCTAGTTTGGGCAATGATTTAAGTCAACGATTGCCAGAAATTAATGGTGAATTTGGAAAGATTGCTTCTGCCATTAATGGAATGGCTCAAAGTCTAATGAATACACGTTCACATACAGAAATTATTATGGAGAGTATGGTAGATGGAATTATTACAATTGATAATGATGAAAAGATAACAGAGATAAACGCTGCTGCTTGGTCTATTATGGGATTAAATAAAGATGTGATTGGAATTAACTATAAAGATCTATTCTCCGGGAATGCTAAAGTTCTTGACATAGTGCTAGAAACTTTACGTTTCGGTAAAAAAATTATTGGATATGAAGTAGAATTTACTCGTTCGGACGGTACAATTATTCCCATTAGTGTCAGCACATCTATGCTATGTAATAATAATAATGTATTGGGTGTAGTTTTAGTTTTCAAAGATTTATCAGAGCATAAGGCTTTTGAGGATTATGTAAGGAGATTAGATCGTCTTGCCGCAGTTGGAGAACTTGCTGCCGGTGTAGCTCATGAAATACGTAATCCTCTATCAGCTATTTCAGGGAGTGTGCAAATTTTGGTGGATGAATTGCCAAAGGATAATTCGACACGGATTTTTGGAAACGTTGTATTGAAAGAGGTTGATCGTCTTAACGGCGTTATTGAAGATCTCTTGTATTTTGCTAAACCTTCAAAACACTATGTGACATCAATTAATATCAACGAACTTGTGGAAAATTCTCTTTTTTTACTTTTACCGAGTATAAAAAAGGAGATTGTTGTTTTAGAAACACATTTTGATCAATCAATTGAAGCTATTTCAGTTGATGCTCAGCTTATTAAACAAGTTTTAGTTAACCTATTACTAAATGCGACACAATCTATGCCTCAAGAAAACGGAAAAATTACAGTTACAACACAAAGGGTGATTAAAGGGATTGAGATTATCATAGAAGACAATGGAAAAGGGATTGATCAGGAAAGTTTACCTAGGATTTTTGATCCTTTTTTTACTACAAAGGATACAGGTACGGGACTAGGACTTGCTGTTAGTAACAAAATCATAGAAATTCACCAAGGATACATTCGAGCTGAAAGTATAGTTGGTATTGGAAGTACATTTACAATATACTTGCCTTATGAAAGTGGAATTAAGGAAGTATAGTGTAAATTTAAATATAGAAAAATATATTAAATACAATTTAAGACTTGTAATCTTAAAAATAGATAAAATTATGTTGCATAACAGAGCACGTTAATATTAATAGTATGACAAGCTAATGCTATTAATATTGCATTGATGGTAAAGTAGCTCAAAATAAATAGAATTTCATCATTGAGTTCACAAAAAATAATCTCACTCTTTAATGTCGCTTTTTGGTATAGGGATTTCAACTGTAATATAAAATTTTAAAAGTATCATTTGAAATACAAAAAATGTCTGAAGTATTTATGCATTAAGAAAAGTAATTTATTACGTTATATTAATTATAAAAAGATGGGATGATTTTATGAAAAGTATTAAGACTTTACTCACGGTTGTTAGTATAATTATTATTTGTTTATCTATGACCGTACTGGAGGTTACAAGTTATATAGAAACAAAACAGATGGTTGAAACAGAAGTGAAGACAAGCATGACTTCTACCACTCAATCAACAGCTAAAGAAATTGGATTGTGGCTTGATATTAGAAAGTCGGAGATGGAAAGTATTGCAAGTTGCCCAGTTTTTGTGAATGGGAGTAGGCAGGATATAATAGATTATATGTCTTCTGAAACAAGTCGTCTTCCTCTATATAGTGCATTTTGGCTTTCAGATGCTAATGGAGATTGGTATTCGGCTACAGGTACAACAGGGAGCATAAGCGAAAGACCTTATTATAAAGAATTACTAGCTACAGGAAAAACAGTGATATCAGATCCTTTACTTGGTAAGGCAGATGGAAAAATGGCTGTAGTTGTTGCTGTTCCGATAAAGGTTAATGGTACTATTAAAGCTATCTGGGGTGGTAATGTAAAACTTGATGAATTAGTACAATACATATCTTCTATAAAAGTAAAACAAAATGGTTATGCTTCACTTAATTTAACAGATGGAACAGTAATTGCAAATCCTAATAAAGATTTAATTCTTAAATATAATCCATTAAAAGATGAGAAAATTGAACCAAAACTAAAAGAAATATATGAAAATATGTTCAAAGGTGAAACTAATGTTGAATATTATGGCTTTAATAAGCAATATATATCATATAAGCCTGTTTCGGGAATTAATTGGACAGTTAGTCTGATAGTGTCTAAAAGTGAATTTACTGGACCACTTACACAACAAATTTATAAATCAGCTTTAACTTTAATAATCACTTTAGTAATAGTAATAATTTTATTTCTATTTATGTTAAATAAAATTCTAAAACCATTAAAGACTATAGAAGATATGTCATTATGTATCTCAGATGGTGATCTTAGTGTTGCAAAGGTGAGAGTTAATTCAAAAAATGAATTTGGCAGACTCGCTAAAACTTTTGAAAATATGATAATAAATTTGAGAGGATTAATTGAACAAGTTTCAATATCATCTGATAATGTAGCAACTGCCTCAAGGCTGTTAACTGAAAGTTCTGAGCAAACTTCGGATGCATCAAATCATATAGCAACAACTATTATGAATATATCAGAAGGAGCTAATAAACAAGTGGAAGTTGTAAATGAAACTTCCTCTGAAATTAAAGAGATGGATAAAAAAATAAAGAATATGGCAGAGAACACAGACAGCATGATAGAAACAGTAGGAGAAACTGCAAATGCTGCACAATTAGGAAGTAAAGCTGTTAGCGAAGTAATTGTCCAGATGGCTAAGATTGAAAAAGCTGTTAACAGCTCAGCAAATGTAGTTGAAATATTAGGTGAAAGCTCAAAGGAAATAGGACAGATAGTAGATACAATATCTACTATAGCTAAACAAACAAATCTTTTGGCACTAAATGCAGCAATAGAAGCAGCATGCGCAGGAGAAGCAGGAAAAGGATTTGCCGTAGTGGCAGAAGAAGTACGAAAACTTTCTGAGGAGTCTAGTGTAGCATCAATGCGGATAGCAAAACTTATTGGAGATATTCAAAGAGAAACTGACGATGTTATAATTGTAATGAAAGAAGGAACTCAAGAAGTAAAAAATGGAACTGATGTTGTAAATTCAACAGGTAAGGCATTTAGTCAAATATCACAGGCAGTTGAGTGTGTAGCAGCCCAAGTAAGAAGTGTATCTGAGACGGTAGAACAAATATCATCAAACAGTAATAAGATTGTTACTTCAATTCATAAGATAGAAAAAATTGGTGGTGACACTGCAGAGAAAACACAGACAGTAACTGCAACAACGGAAGAACAATCTGCATCAATGTATGAAATTGCTGGATCAAGCCAGAATTTACTAAAACTATCTGAAGACTTGCATGAAGCTATAAGTAAATTTAAATTATAGATACATTTCTTTTAAAAATGAAAAGTTTTTTGTGAAAAGTTTATTGTTTTATTATTATAAATTTCACTTTAATATTTATTATTATATTCAACTAAATTCCATATTTCAAACATTAGATTTAAATATGGAATTTGGTTGAATATTGATATATACTGTAAAATGTTGTATAACTAAAGTAGATTAATAATATGTTTATAAAAAGAAAGGCTGATTACAATATGACAGAAAGTGTTCGTGTTTTAGTAGCTGATGATGAGATAAGCTTGAGAATGGTACTTCAAACAGCATTAAATAAGGTTGGATATGAAGTAGATACTGTTAAAAATGGAAAAGAGGCACTTTGTATGGCGCAGGAAAATCACTATGATGTCGCTATCCTTGATATCCGTATGCCAGAGGTGGATGGGTTGCAGGCATTTTATGAAATTCATAAAATTAAGCCTAACTTGCCAATTATTCTTATGACTGCATTTGGAAGTTCGGAAACTGCAGTTAATGCTATGAAACACGGTGCTTATGACTATATATTAAAGCCTTTTAACCTTGATGAAGTTAAAATTATTGTAAGTAGAGCTATTCGCATGCAACAATTGACTAAAGAAGTTGTATACCTTACGCAGGAAGTGCAAGAAATGGGAATGACAGCAATGACCCCAGGTAAAATTGTTGGGGAAAGCTCTAAAATCCAAGAAGTATATAAAATAATTGGACGAGTAGCGAATTCAAAAGCTACGGTATTGCTAACAGGAGAAAGTGGGACAGGTAAAGGAATGGTTGCTAAGGCTATTCACTATGCGAGTGACAGGAGAGAAAAGCCATTCATTCAAGTGAATTGTGGTTCGATTCCAGAAGGTTTATTAGAGAGTGAGATATTTGGACATGAGAAGGGAGCATTTACAAGTGCATTTTTTCAAAAACCAGGGAAATTTGAACTGGCTGAAGGTGGGACACTTTTTTTAGATGAGATTGCGGAGATGAGTCCAAATCTTCAGGTAAAACTTCTCAGGGTGTTGCAAGAAAAAGAGTTTGAACGTGTTGGTGGTACAAAAACATTTCATACAAATGTACGTATTATTGCAGCAACAAACCGTGATCTGAATAAAGAGATATCTGAAAAGTCTTTTCGGAAGGATCTATATTATCGACTTAATGTTGTTTCAATCTGTTTACCTCCACTTTGCGAAAGGGGAGAAGATATTGTTTTACTAGCTGATTACTTTTTAAAACGTTTTTCTGTAGAAGTAGGACGGAATGGTATGTTTTTCGCTCCAGAGGTTTTGGATATTTTTCGTAACTATTCTTGGCCAGGAAATATCAGGGAATTAGAAAATGCAGTAGAACACGCTATTATTATGAGCAACACCCGTGTTATTTTGCCGGAAAATCTTCCACTTAGCATAAAAGTAGAAGATGTAGAAGCGGATGGTACTACTATTCTTGGAGATGATTCTTTCAAACCTTTGCGAGAAGTATTGCTAGAAGTTGAAAAGCGTCATATATCCGAAGCTATAGAACGAACAGGTGGAAACCGCACACAGGCTGCAAAGCTCCTTCAGATTTCACGGAGAGCCCTTCTGTATAAAATTAATGAGAATAATATCGATTAAATTATTATATGTAAACATGAATTGAGTTCGCGTTAATAAATATTTTTTTTTGTGGATTTTAAGGGTCATTCTTCATCTACACCATGAAACCCACGACCATTTGTATGTGGCTTAAATAGCTGCTTACAAGTGGTCGTGTTTTTTTATTGTCACTGGTAGTCCACAAATCATGAATTTTAATTAGATGATTATATAATAAGCTACACAGAAGAAGGAATTGATTTAAATATTATTTACTAAAACAGTATTGAATTTAAAGACGTCATATCTATGATGCGTTTTCGAATATTCGAAAATCTTACCATTTTCTAAATAACATATTTTCTCAAGTTCTATAATAAAGTCAGACTCTGTCAAATTTAAATAAAGTTTATCGTTAGAGTTAGCCTCATCACCTTTTATAGAGATGTGGGCACTTTGAATTTTAAATCCAAGTTCATTAGTTATGTAATCATAAATAGAGCCTTCTAAATGTTGTTCTTTTAGTCCAGGTATAACATAAATAGGCATATAAGTTTCTTCTAGTATTTGTGGGTCATTATCTACAGATCGTAATCGTAAGATTTTATATATATATTCATCAATGATGTTAAGTTTTTCTGCAATTTCTTTAGGTGGCGTGATAATAGAAAAATCTATCACCGTTGATTTCAGATGCTCTTTACTAAATTTTTTAGAATAACCTGAAATATTATCTAATTCTATAGTAGTTCTGTTGGACAGATTTTCCTTAACATAAGTACCAGAGCCCTGTCGTCTTATTAGCATACCTTCTTGAACTAATAAATCTAATGCTTTAGCTATTGTAAGTTTACTGCAATTATAGCATTCAGCTAAAGAATCTCCATCTGGAATTTTTTCATTGGTTTTATAAATATAGTTATTTATCTTATTCTTTATATCTTCATATACTACTTTGTATTTAGGCGGCATATATAATCTTCCTTTCTCAATTGTTTCCACACATATATTATATATCAGATATAAATAAAAATATACAGGAATTTATATATCTTTTTGCAAAAGGTATATATCTTTTTAAAAAAGGTATTGATTATTTTGAAAAGGACATATATAATCATAATTGAAAATGTTTTCTGCTCGAGACGAGAAACATAATATATATAAGATGGGAGTTACTTATGAAAAAAATTTATGAATTTCCAGAAGGATTTTGGTGGGGGAGTGCCTCATCAGCAGAGCAATCAGAAGGCAAAGGTAATACTGATAAAGGAAAAACTATTTGGGATCATTGGTTTCAATTAGAAAAAAACAGATTTTATGATGAAGTTGGACCAAATATCACTTCAGATTTCTTCTATAGGTATGAAGATGATATCAAATTAATGAAGGAACTTGGACATAATTCATTTAGAATGTCTATTTCGTGGGCTCGATTATTTCCAAATGGAGATGGAGAAGTTAATGAAAAAGCAGTTGAATTTTATAATAATGTAATTAATTCATTTATAGCTAATGATGTAAAGCCTTTTATTAACTTATATCACTTTGATATGCCGTTAGTAATGCAGGAAAAGGGAGGATGGGAAAGTAAAGAGGTCGTTGAGGCATATGTGAACTATGCAGATAAGTGTTTTGAATTATTTGGAGACAGAGCAGAGCATTGGTTTACATTTAATGAACCTTTAGGACCAGTACTTGGAGGGTACTTACAAGATTTTCACTATCCAAACATAATAGATTTTAAGAGGGGGGCACAAGTAGCTTTTAATACAATTCTCGCACATGCAAAAGCCATTGAAAGATTTAAAAAACACAATCTAAAATCTAAAATTGGAGTAATATTAAATCTTAGTCCTACTTATCCAAGAAGCTCAAATAAGTATGATGTCGAGGCAGCAGAATATTGTGACTTATTTTATAATAGGAGCTTCTTAGATCCTTGTGTAAAAGGCGAATTTCCTAAGAAGTTAGTAGATACTCTTAAAAAATATAACCAAATTCCTATATATACAGATGATGAGCTAAAAATAATTAAAGAAAATACAGCTCAAATTTTAGGAATAAATTATTATGAACCAAGAAGAGCAAAGGCGAGAGAAAATGCTGTGAATCCTAATTCTCCATTTATGCCAGAATGGTTTTTTGATCCATATATAATGCCAGGAAGAAAGTTTAATAATTATAGAGGATGGGAAATATACGAGAAGGGAATACTAGATCTTTGCAATGATGTTAAAGAAAATTATGGAAACATAGAAGCTTTTATATCTGAAAATGGTATGGGCGTTACAGATGAAGAACGTTTTCTTGAAAATGGACAAATTAATGATGAATACAGAATTAATTTTATTAAGGGACATTTAAAATATGTTCATAAAGCAATTGAAGAGGGATGTAATATAAAAGGATATCATCTATGGACATTCATTGATTGTTGGTCATGGATGAATGCATATAAAAATAGGTATGGTTTAGTTAGTTTAGATTTAAAAACTCAAAAGAGAACAGTAAAGAAAAGTGGAGAGTTTTATAAACTGTTAGCTACAAATAATGGTTTTGAAGAATAAAAAAAGGGGGAATATCGATGAACAAATTTTTTGAAAAACTCGGGAAAGTATCGCAAAAGTTAGGCGGAGAAATACACTTAAGATCACTTAGAGATGCATTTGCATCACTAATTCCATTCATTATTATTGCAGGCTTAATGATTTTCATTAATTATGTAGTTATTGAACCGACAGGATTTATGTCTAAAATAATTAATCCAGCAACATTAACTACTTGGCAAGATGTTGGAACATCTATTAATAATGGTACTTTAAACTTCTTAGCAGTATTGCTAGCGGGTGCATGTGCATATCATCTAGCAATAAATAGGAAATTTGAAAATCCAATAGCACCAGCTCTTCTAGCTATTTCAATATTTGTTATTTTATTACCATTTGTAATTTCAACTACACCTGTAGGAGTTAAAGAGGCAGTTAAAGTTGCAGGAGTTATTTCTTACAGTTCCACTAATTCAGGAGGGATGTTCGTAGGTATTATAACGTCGCTATTATCAACTGAATTATTTATGTGGTTATCTAAAAATGAAAAACTTAAGATTAATATAGGTGGAGAGGCAGTACCACCAGCCGTTACAAAGTCTTTTAATAGTTTAATACCTATAATGATTACTATTCTAATTTTTGCTGTAGTGTCATTTGCAATAAAGCAACTTTTTGGGACAGATATAAATTCACTGATCTTAAAAACAATACAACGACCATTGGTAGCTCTAGTTACTAGTTTACCAGGATTTATAATATTAATGCTGTTGTCTAATTTATTATTTGCAATAGGTATACATCCAGGAGGGGTAATTGCGCCAATTATGGATCCAGTATTATACACAGCTATGAATGAAAATATGACTGCTTTTGCTCAAGGTCAACCTATTCCTCACATAATTAACATGGCATTTAAGGATACATTTGGGGTAATGGGTGGATCAGGTAATACTATCGCGTTATTAATTGCTATATTCTTATTCTCAAAGAGAAAGGATTATAGAGATATTGCTAAACTTTCCACAGCACCAGGTATATTTAATATTAATGAGCCAGTTATATTTGGTTTACCAATAGTATTTGATTTAACACTAATGATTCCATTTGTAATAGCTTCACCAATTTGCTTAACTGTTGCATACTTAGTAACTGAGGCAGGATGGATGTCACCAGTAGTAATTCAAACACCTTGGACGACTCCACCAATTTTATCAGGATTTCTAGCAACCGGTGGAGATTGGAGAGCTTCAGTATTTCAAATAATTATGATTGCACTTACAGTCTTACTATATATTCCTTTTTTAAAGGTTTCAGAGAAAAAACAGATTGAAGAATAAATAGAAAGAATATAAAGATAAAAGGGAGATGTTTTGTTATGAAAAAAATATTATTAGTATGTAATGCAGGAATGTCAACTTCAATGCTTGTACAAAAGATGATTAGAGTGGCAAAAGAAAAGGGTATAGAAGTAACAATAGAAGCTATACCTTCGACAGATTTATCTCAATGTTGGCAAAGTGCAGATGTAATTTTATTAGGACCTCAAATTGGATTTATGAAAGACAGTGTAAAAGAGACAGTAGAAAATAAGATATCAGTAGAAGTTATTAGTATGGTGGATTATGGCAGAATGAATGCTGATAAAGTTTTAACTTTCGCTATAGATTTAATGAAATAAGGTGGTTTAAAATGGAAGGAATGGAGTTAATAGCTTTCAATATTATTAGTAATGTTGGAACGGCAAAGAGTATGGGAATCCAGGCTCTAATTAAAGGAAGAAGCGGAAATGTAGAAGAGGCAGAAAAGTTGCTTGAAGATGCATCTGCGTTTATGAGAGAAGGACATAAGTCACATGCACAACTTATACAAGAAGAAGCAAAAGGAAATAAGCAAGAGCTTTCATTAATACTTATGCATGCTGAAGATCAATTAATGGCAGCAGAAATAATTTTATCTTTAGCTAAAGAGATATTATATATGCAGAAAGAAATAAATGATTTAAAGAAAAAATAGTAAAAAGCCGAGATAAATCCTCGGCTTTTAATAAAATAAGCTTATAAAAAGTTTAGAACGAATAAGAAATAACAATTTTAAGTAAGCACGCAATTAAAAAAATATCATAGAAGCTTTTATTTAATCAAATAGTTTTGTTAATATTTTAGGAGGTCAAGATGAATTATTATTTAGGAATTGATATAGGAGGTACCAACTTAAGAGCCGCTATTTTAGATAATGAATATAATTTAATAGATAAATTTAAAATAGATAATATCGTTGAAAAAGGTGCGAAGTATAATGTAGATAATTTAATAAAAATAATTAGGGAAAAGTGGAATACATATAACATTCAGGCTATTGGTGTGGCGTGTCCAGGTCCTTTAGATATAAGAAATGGAGTAATAATTAATCCGCCTAATTTAAAAGGATGGGAAGGATTTGAAATAAAAAAATACTTTGAAGAGCGTTTTAAATTACCTACAACTGTAAATAATGATGCAAATGTAGCTGGATATTGTGAAGCTAAGATAGGAGCAGCTAAAAATGCTGAAAGTGTATATTATATTACTCTATCAACAGGAGTAGGTGGCGGATTTGTTTATAAAAATGAGATAATTAATGGCTTTAATAATATAGCTGGGGAAGTATGCAACATGATAATAAATGAAGATGAATATAGACATGCGGGCTTAAACGCTGGGGGATTAGAAGGGCAGTGTAGTGGAGTAAGTATTTCTAGAATTGCAAGTAAGAAGTTAGGACAGGAACTCACGGCCAAAGATGTTTTTGACAGAGCTAAGGATGGGGAAGTAAATTGCATGGAGGTTTTAAATGAGTGGTCTGTAAATTTATCTAAAGCAATTGCTAATATAATAACTATAGTAGATCCAGAAGTTGTAGTACTTGGCGGATCAGTTATATTAAACAATTCTAATTACTTAGAAAAATTAATTAATGAAGTTAAGTTAAGAGTATTTAACAATATTAATGTAAATATTAAATTGGCTAAAATAGGTGATGATGCAGGATTGCTCGGAGCGGGGATTCTAGCATCTTGCTTAAACTGATAGATATAATAAATGAAGTTATTTAAGATTCAAGATAAGAAGTATATAAAAGAATGGGTTATGGCTTAAATATTTGATTTCTGAAAGTTTGGAAGATATAAGCAGAGAAAGCTTTTTAAACAGGATTTGTAAACTGTAAAGATAAGTGAAAATTGCCCTCCATTTTGCACGAAATAGGAGGCAATCTCACTAAAAAAGTTAGAAATGCAGATTAATCTACAATTCTAACTTTTTTATTACTATTTAATGTTGGTTCTTTTTCCTAAATAAAATAGCCTGATTCCAAATGACATCATAAGGTGCTGGACCAACTAATGTTTCTTGATAATTATCAACTCCATAGCATGCCCCTTTTGGATTTCCTGTACTATAAGGGATAATGCCTACACAATCTCCACGACCTCTTCTAGCCATTTTATACACATAATAATTATCTGATAATCCGCAATCCTTTAAAATAAACTTGTTATTGATATAGTAACCATGAGTTTGTAAGAATGACACTTGAAAATTTAAACAAAACTGGTTCATTGCAGAGTTTTCTGTTAAAATACCTCTATGAGACGTATAAGTTCTATGTAAAAAGGTGGCTTTAACAAGTTAGAAATAAGATTAAGATTTTCAAAATGTTATTAAAGAGAAATTACAATTAATTAATATGTTTAAATATATTTAGAAAGCAGGAAATTAAAAGTGAATAAAATTGGTGTAATGGGACCTAGGCAATCAGTTGAACGAATATTAAGTGTTGCTAAGGAAATGAAAACAAATTTTGAATTTATTCCATATCCATATGAAAGCACTAGTGAGATTAAAGAACTTATTTTGGATAATAATTATAAGGTTAATGCATGGCTGTTTTCTGGACCAGTTGTATATTTGGTTGCCAAAGAGGCATTAGAGTCTGATAAAAACACATTTTATATAACAGCTACAGAATCTGGTCTATTTAAAGCAATGCTAGATTTTATTTATGAACAAAATGGAACTTTAAATAGTTTTAGTATTGACTTACCCAAAGATATGTATCCTTTAGATAATACGCTCAAACAATTAGACAATCCACCAAAGAATATTTATGTAAAATATATGGATTCACAAACTAAATCAGAAGAGCTATTGGAATTTCATATGAATTTATGGAAACAAGGAAAAACAGAAGGAGGAATTTCTTGTTTACCGTCTATAACTGAAGAGTTGAAGAGAGTAGGAGTTCCAGCATCTTGGTTAACAACCAGCCGTTTAGAGACTAGGAAAGCTATTGAAATAGTAGTGGAAAATCTTAGATCTTCTTATTTTAAAGGGGCACAAATTGGAGTTGAAATGATTCAGGTTGAAAATTTTGATAAAGTAATCAATAAAGTGAAATCAACATATTACTTGCAACGCTTAGAATTGAGGTTAAAGGATATTATTATAGGATTGTGCGAAAAAATTGATGGATCTTTATCTGAACGAGGAAATGGAAGATATGTTATTATCAGTACCCGTGGTGCAATTGAAGATGAGATTTCAACGTTAAAGAATACAATTCTTCAATTATCAGTGGAGGCTGATTCAAATGTCGATGTTGGAATTGGATATGGGGAAACTGTATTATCAGCAGAAGTTAATGCATACAATGCTATGCAGCAATCAAAAGAAAAATCAGGAAGTGATATTGTTATTATTCAGGAAAATGGATTAATAATTGAGTATGATGAGAAAGAAGAAGAATTAGCGTATTTCCCAAGAACTAGCGATTCGGAATTAATTGATAAGTTGAAATCAGGAAATATAAGTGTTAAAACATATAAAAAAATATATGCATTAAATCAAAAAATGGGATGGGGCCAATTTACAACTAGAGATATAGCTAATAATTTACAAATGACAGAGCGTAACTCTAGGCGGATTGTATCAGAACTATGTAAGATAGGATTAGTATTGTGTGTTGGTGAAGAGGATTTTTCAACTCGAGGAAGACCAAGTAAACTTTATAAATTGATTTAAGTAATTATGGTATATAAATTACATATCAAAATAGCTATTGAATATGAGCATAATTAAGCCATGATATAAGTTGAATTAGCTATCTACTGTTTAAGAAAACATATATTAAGAAAAAAAGTATAGTAATTTATTTATTAAAAAGACTATTTTAAAACTAATTTGCAGTTTAAAATAGTCTTTTTGTTTATAATTATTTATTAAATAAGAAAAAAGTTAAAAAATAATTATTTTTTAAAGAAAATAGTATTAAATTAGTTATTATTCAAAGAAAACACTAAAAAAATACATATTCATTAAAAATGGCTTGAAGTGTATGAAACTATTAAGTATAATGTCATAAAAGGAAAATTTCCTTAAATATACCGTAAATAGAAATGGAGGAATAATTATGGAGCAAAAAGAGAGCATAGATCAGATTATAGAAGATGTAAAAAGCGAAGTTGTTACATGGCGAAGATATTTTCATGAAAATCCAGAATTGTCTTTTGAAGAAACTGAAACATCAAAATTTATTTATGACAAGTTAGTGTCTTTTGGAAACATGATAATTTCACATCCAACTAAAACAAGCATTATGGCGCGTCTAATTGGAGATAATCCAGGGAAAGTAATAGCTATCCGTGCTGATATTGATGCTTTGCCAATTCAAGAAGAAAATGATTTCGAATATAAATCGAAGAAATCAGGAGTTATGCATGCTTGTGGGCATGATGGACATGCATCTGTGCTTCTTGGAGTGGCAAAAGTAATGAGCAATTTTAAGCAGGAATTAAAAGGGGAACTTCGTTTTATATTTCAACATGCTGAAGAGCTCCCACCAGGAGGTGCTCATGAGATGGTTGAAGCAGGTGTAATGAATGGAGTGGATGAAGTTTATGCTATGCATATTATGACCCATGTTCCAGTTGGAAAAATAGATGTTGCTGAAGGTGTGGCTTCATCAGGAAATGATGCGTTTAAAATAAAGGTTATAGGTAAAGGTGGACACTCATCAATGCCAGAGGATACAATAGATCCAATTCTTATAAGTTCAGAAATTGTAAGTAACTTACAACACATTATTTCACGTAAAATTAGTACAAATGAAAAAGTTGTGCTGTCAGTGACACAATTTCATGCAGGATATGCATATAACATTATACCTAATGAAGTAGAATTAGAAGGCTCTGTGCGCACATTTAAAGATGAAATACGTGAGAAAATGCCGGTTTTTATGGAACAAATTATTAAAGGAATTTGTGATGCACATGGTGCTAAATATAAATTTGAATATAATAATGGATATGACATGATAAAGAACAATGATGAAATTAGAAAATTTGTAGAAGAAACTATAGCTGAAACATTTGGAAAAGATACATTAAGAAAAACTGGACCAATGATGGGAAGTGAAGATTTCTCAGCATTTTCAAATGAAGTACCAGGGTGTTTCGTACTAGTTGGTGCAAAAAATGATGAAAAAGGAATAATATATCCAAACCATAATCCTCGTTTCACAATTGACGAAGAATCACTTAATATAGCATTAAAATATCTGATTAATATAGCAATGAGAAAAGTTATTTTATAATTTATAAAAAATATTTCGAGAGGGGCAAAAAATATGAATAAATATAAATTAACTAATGTAAAAATTCACATAATAGCACTATGTCTAGTGATTATTGCAGAATTTATTGGGGCTAAAAAATTAAATGTTGGTTTTGGAGTTATAGCATTATTTCCAATGTTGTATGCTCTAGTTTTAGGCGGGATTATGAGCCTTCCTTCATTAAGAATCTTAAAAGAAAAAGAAATGACTAAGTCAGCAAATGTATTAGGCGTTTCATTTATATTGATAGTTTCTAAATTGGGAACAATGCTTGGACCATCTATTGTGAAAGTATTTCAGGAAGGATGGGCACTTTTATTCCAAGAAATTGGGCATTTTATTGGTACTATAATAATAGCGCTTCCGATTGCTGTTTTATTAGGCATGAAGAGAGAAACTATAGGAGCTACATATTCAATAGATCGTGAAAATAACCTGGCAATTATATATGAAAAATTTGGACCTGAATCTGAAGAAAGTAAAGGAGCAATTGGAGTTTATATTTTTGGAACACTATTTGGTGCAATTTATCTAGGACTTTTAGCTAGTATTTTAGGCGGAACAGGATTTTTTAGTCCTTTAGCACTAGCTATGGGAGCAGGGGTTGGCTCAGGGAGCACAATGGCAGCAGCAGCAGGAGCATTAATTGTTTTATTCCCAGATTTTAAGGATGACATACTTGTATTCTCTGGTGCAGCTAATTTGGCTACTACAATATTAGGTACATTTATATGTGCATTTATATCACTTCCATTAGCAGAAAGGTTTTATAACTGGCTTGAACCGAGAATTGGCAGAAGAAAGAAAAAAAACTTAGATAACCAAGGAGGTGCAAGTTATGAAAAATAATGCTTTAATATTGACTATTATAGGGGGAATAACGTTAATTGGAAATTGGATATCTTTTAAGGTGAGCCCAATTGATTCAATTTTAGGAATGATAATTCTTATTATTATAGCTTTAGTAGGGGTATGGCTTAGTAAGATTATACCAATAAAAGTAGAATCACCAACAGTTATTTGGGTTTCAGTTTTAGCATTACTTTTAACGTCACCAATTTTCCCAGGTCATGAAACGATATCTCAATTTACAGATAAAATTAATTTTATGGCACTTACAACTCCAGTATTAACATATGCTGGTTTATCAGTTGGAAAAGATATAAATACGTTTAAAAAATTAGGAATTAGAATAGTTATAGTTTCATTACTTGTATATACAGGCACATTTTTATTGGCAAGTATATTTGCAGAAATAGTATTAAGATTTAATGGAACTATCTAAGTGAAAATTTATAATGCGCATTTCTTAAAGGAAATTTTATTATTGCAATATATACACATATAATTAAGAAGGTTGGTGTTATAAATTGAGAGAATATAGTGCTTTCGATATTGTTGGACCCATAATGGTAGGACCATCAAGTTCTCATACCGCCGGTGCAGCTAGGCTTGGTAAAGTTGCGAGAACAATAGCTGGAGAGGGCATAAAAACAGTAGAGTTTTTTCTTCATGGGTCATTTGCCACAACATATAAGGGACATGGTACAGATAAAGCTTTGATAGCAGGGATATTAGGAATGAATCCATGGGATAAAAATTTAAGATATTCAATGGAGCTGGCACAAAAAGAAGACATTGAAATAAAGTTTATCCCAACTAATCTTGGAGATGTACACCCTAATACGGTTAAGATTGTAATGAATAAAAAGAATGGAAAAACTGTGCAAGTGGTAGGATCTTCAATTGGTGGAGGAAACATATTAGTTACAGAGGTAGACGGAGATAAGTTGGAGTTTACAGGAATATATCCTACTATATTAATAAATCATACTGATGTGGCGGGAATGGTGGCTAAAATAACGGCTGTATTATTTGAGTACAAGATAAATATTGCGTTTATGAGAGTTTATAGAAAGAGTGGTAAAGGTTCATCTGCAGCAATGATATTCGAAGTAGATGATTCTATATCTCAAGATGTAATTAATGAAATAAATAATATACCTAATGTAAAAAAAGTTAAGGCTATAAATCCTGTACGAGAGGAAATATAAGTTATGGTTAATTATGGATATGAACTATTAGAAGTTTGCAATAAGAGACATATAAGCATTTGTGAATATACACTAGAAGAAGAGGCAAAGACGGCTGGTTCGACTTATGAGCAGGTTTTTGAAAAAATGAGAAAAAACTTGCAAGTAATGAAGTCTTCAACAGAAATTGGATTAAATAATGAAATTATATCAATAAGCGGTATAATAGGCGGAGATGCGTATAAATTAAATAAATATTTAAAAGAAGGAAAAACATTAACGGGGGACTTTATGGTTACAGCTATGGCAAGAGCTCTTTCTTCATCAGAAGTAAATGCTTCTATGGGCAATATAGTAGCGGCTCCTACAGCGGGTTCTTGTGGAATAATTCCAGCTAATAATAAGTGTAGGAGAAAAATTAAGTTTAACAGAAGATGAGATGGTAAAAGCACTATTTACAGCTACTGGTATAGGCATAATAATTGCAAAGAATGCTACAATGTCAGGGGCTGAAGGCGGATGTCAAGCTGAGTGTGGATCAGCAGCAGCTATGATGAGGGGTACACCAGAGCAGGCTTTGAATGCAGCTGCTATAGTATTTAAAAATATATTAGGATTAGTGTGTGATCCTATAGCAGGACTTGTAGAAGTTCCTTGTGCTAAGAGAAATGTAGCAGGAGCAATTAGTGCTCTGACAACAGCAGATATGGTTATGGCTGGAGTAATTAGTAAAATACCTTTTGATGATACTGTTGAAGCAATGTATAAAATAGGAAAGAAAATGCCATCTGAGTTTAGAGAAACCGCTTTAGGAGGTCTTGCTATCACAGAAACAGGAATTAAGTTGAAGAAGCAGGTATTTGGAAAGTAATATATACATTTATAAATAACGAAAAGTTGATTTTATAAATAAAGGCATTAATATGCAATATATTGGGGATTAGAATGAGATTAAATTCAGTGTTGGATTTCAAAGGTCACATTTCACCTCAACCATAACCCCCACGAAAATCTAAACTTTGGATTTTCGTGGGGGTATTTTTGTGCTTTGAAGATTTTTAGTTAAAAATTATGAACTTTAGATTATATTTAAACTATTTTTGGAAAATTAACAAAAATATATTTAGATTATTGATTTTTTAATATCTATATGATAATATGACATATATATTAAAAAAATGACAATTATTAATGAAATATAGTAATTGAGAGCTATGAAGAATTCTTTTTATGTGGATATTTTAAGAACTTCGAGCTATCTGTGCAGTCGACCAATTTAAACTAATAGGTTCTTTTTTGATTAGTTTAAATTGGCCTTTATTATTTATAAAAATTATATAAAGAACAATATTTTAGGGGTGGAGTATGAGTAAATTTGGGAAGAAAATATTAGGAATGATGTTGGTTATTTTATCATCTATAGCCATAATCTTAGTTTCAGTAAATCTGATTATGTTTGAAAAATTTAAAAAGGAACTTAGGCAAACAGTTACTCAATGTATTTCAGATTTAACTGTTTCTATTGATGGAGACAAGCTTGAAAAGCTTATAAAAGAACAATCAGATGACAGTGTAGAATATCAAGATATATTGAAATCAATGAGTTTAGCTAAATCAAAAAGCGTTGCAAGGAATTTTTATACACTTGAAAGAGTTCAAGGAACACAGGCTAAGTTTTTAGTTGATGTTTCAGTAGATGCATCTGAATTTTTAGAAGACTATACTATGGATAGCGTGATGAAAGAAGCTTTTAATGATAAAGTTGTAGTAACAAATGAATCGTTTACAGATGAGTATGGTACGTTTATTTCTGCTTATGCACCAATTAAAAATTCAGAAGGAAAGATTATAGCTATTGCTGGTGTAGATGTAGACTCAAGTATGTTTGAAGGAATGAGAAGTGCGTTGCTAAAAGCAACAATTCTAACAATAGTTATTGTGAGTATTTTAGCTTTTGTTATGATTTATTTATACTCTAAGAAATTAAGTAATAATATTGTAAAAATACAAAGTGTCTTAGGTAAAATGAGTGATGGTGATTTAACTAGTAATATAAATATAAGAACAAAGGATGAGATTGAGGATATAGCTATATCAATATATAAGGTTCAGAATTCTTTAAAAGCTCTGATAAACGATGTAGCAATTGTATCTAAAGATATGAATACTGTTAATGATACAGTAAATGATAAAGTGAAATATCTAAATAATGATGTAGAAGAAGTTTCAGCAATTACAGAAGAAATTTCAGCGAGTATAGAAGAGAGCGCAGTATCTGCAGAAGAGATGTCAAGAACTTCAAAGGAAATAGGAATTATAGTTAATTCTATAGCTGAAAAATCGCAATACATTGAAAAGAAATCAAATCAAGTAAGTGAAAAAGCTAAAAATATTATGGGAACTTCAAAAGATAATCAAAAGGAAACTGAAAAAGTGTTTAAAGAAACAGGTATTAAATTGAAGCAATCTGTTGAAAAAGCCAAAGCTGTGGAGAAAATAAATGTCTTATCGGAATCTATACTTCAAATAACTTCGCAGATTAACTTACTTGCACTTAATGCAGCAATAGAGGCAGCAAGAGCTGGAGAAGCTGGCAAAGGATTTAGCGTAGTAGCAGAAGAAATAAGAAGGTTGGCAGAACAATCCAATGAAACTATAAATAAGATGCAAAATACAACGTCAATTATATTATCTTCGGTTGAAGATCTAACTAATAATTCTAATAATATGCTTAGTTTCATGGAAAACAGAATATTAAAAGATTACGAAACTTTAGTTAACGCAAGTCATGAATATAATAATGATGCGTTATATTATAAAGAATTTTCCTCAGAGTTAGGTATAACTTCGAAAGAACTTTTATTATCTGTAGAAAATATACTAGAAACCATAGAAAATGTAGCAGATGCATCTAATGAAGGTGCAAGGGGAGTTTCAGATATAGCAAATAAAGTCGGAAATATAATTACTCAATCTAATGATGTATTAGAGGAGGCATTAAAAGCTAAAACAAGTTCTGAAAAATTAAAACAAGAGGTACTTAAATTTAAAATTTAAAAATATGACAATACCCACGAAAATCTAAAATTAGGATCTTCGTGGGTGTTCTATTTTATAACATAGTTTTGCTATTGCACCGCTGTACAATGTAGTACTTTCAGAGAAATTTTCATAGTCCTGCAAAATAATAATGTTTCTACTTTTGATGTATTAGCGCATAAATCTAAATTCAATATTATCTACTGCATTCAGAAGCTTCACCTGTTAGAATATCAATTCCATGAGGAAGAGCTGGTAATATAACCTCTAAATTTTCTACAGCACCTTTGGGACTTCCAGGTAAATTTACTATTAAGGTACTTTTTCTAATTCCGCTAACGGCTCTTGAAAGCATAGCTTTAGGAGTTATTTTTAGCGAAGCACTTCTCATTGCTTCAGGGATACCAGGAACTAGTTTTTCTATAACACTTGTTGTGGCTTCTGGAGTAACATCTCTTTTTGAAAAACCTGTTCCACCATTTGTTAAGATCATATTAATACCTAAGGAATCACAAAGATATATTAGTTCTTCTTTTATCATTTCAACTTCATCAGGGATTATTTTATAATAGTCTACAGAAAACTTATCACTTGGTAGAATATCTTTTATAGCTGGACCAGTTAGATCTTCTCGTTGATTGTTGTAGCCTTTATCACTTATAGTTAGTATAGCTGTACTTATCATTTTATATTTACCTCCTGAGGGAAAATTTATATTAATAAACATTTGAATTTAAATATTATACTATAGTTTAATTATATATGAAATTAATAATATCAATTATAAGCTTCTTGAAGAAAAAATGAAAGACTTAAGATAAGTGATAATTAATTAGAAATATGTCGAAATAAAGCTTTAAATGAAAAATTTCATTAATATTCAGAGTTGACTAAAATATTGCAACAAGGTAGAATTTATAGAACTGGATTTTGTTAATAAAATAGGAGATTTAAATAGAAAATGAGTGCTATAAATCTTGAATTGCAAGAGCAAATTAAAAAAGTTACAGTTAAAATTATAAAACATTATAGAGGCAGAGGGCCAGAATATGTTAAAGTAAGGATTGACTCCTCTGATACAATAACTTTACAGATAAAAGGGATACTTTCAAATCTTAGTGAAATTTTGGTTAATGAAGGTGCTGTCAATATGGTAGCAGATTATTGGAAGATAATGAAGCCTCATCTTGAAAAAAATTTCCTTCAGGAAGTGAAAGAAATATTAAAAAAAGACTTTACTTATAGCTGGAAAATTTGTAATATAGAAAATGATAATAGAACAGTTGTTATAACAATAAAATTAATAGATTAAAATTAAAAAAGTTAATAAATTAAGGTTGGATTGAAAAGAAAAATATTAGGCACTAGAAAGAAAATATACTAGTATACTTACTTGTTATTTTTTGATAGTGCCGAGTTTATGTTTTAGCTTTTAAATAAACCAGTACTAAGGACCGTTGAAACAAACAGTCTTTGTACTGGTTTTTTGTTTTTTTTAGATAATATTTGATTTAGTGATTGAATAATTAAGGCATATGATGATTTATTATTTTTTGATTATGCCTAAAAAGGAGTGTATTAGAATATGGAAAAGAAAGTGTTAACGGTGTGTCCTTATTGTGGAAGTGGGTGCAATTTATATCTAGTAGTTAAGGATGGAAAAATTGTAAGAGCGGAACCTGCAAATGGTGATAATAATGAAGGAAAATTATGTTTAAAAGGATATTATGGTTGGGATTTCTTAAATGATCCTCAAATATTAACTTCTAGAATTAAAAAACCTATGATAAGAAAAAATGGAGAATTAGAGGAAGTTTCATGGGATGAAGCTATTAAATTTACAGCGGAAAACCTTATGAAGATAAAAGCTAAATATGGACCTGATGCAATTATGGGGACAGGCTCAGCTAGAGGTCCAGGAAATGAACCAAACTATGTAATGCAAAAATTTATGAGAGCAGTTATTGGAACTAACAATATAGATCATTGTGCTAGAGTATGCCATGGACCATCTGTTGCAGGACTTACTTATTCACTAGGTGATGGTGCAATGTCAAATTCGATTCCAGAAATTGAAGATTCAGACGTTTTATTTGTATTTGGATATAATCCAGCAGAAACTCATCCAATAGTCGCAAGAAGAATAGTCAAGGCTAAAGAAAAGGGTGCAAAAGTAATTGTGACAGATCCTAGAAAAACAGATGTTGTAAGATTATCTGATTTATGGCTTCAACTAAAGGGTGGAACTAATATGGCTCTAGTTAATGCCTTTGGAAATGTGTTAATAAATGAAAATTTATATGATCATGATTATGTAGAAAAATATACTGAAGACTTTGAAAAGTATAAAGCAGAAGTAGAAAAATATACTCCAGAATATGCTGAAAAAATAACAGGTGTAAAAGCTGACTATATAAGAAAAGCAATGAGAACTTATGCAAAGGCTAAAAATGCCACAATATTATATGGCATGGGAGTTTGCCAATTCTCACAAGCTGTTGATGTAGTAAGGGGCCTCGCATCTATTGCCCTCTTAACAGGAAATTTTGCAAGACCTAATGTAGGAATTGGACCAGTTCGTGGACAAAATAATGTACAAGGAACTTGTGATATGGGGACAATCCCTAATAATTATCCAGGATATCAACTTGTAACAGATAAGAAAGTACAAGAAAAATTTGAAAAGGCTTGGGGTGTTGAACTTTCAGATAAAAATGGATACTTCTTAACTCAAGTGCCTGAGTTAGTTCTTAAGGAAGATAAAATAAAAGCCTACTATATATTTGGAGAAGATCCAGTTCAAAGTGATCCAAATGCAGCAGAACTTAGAGAAGCTTTAGATAAAATTGAATTCATAGTGGTACAAGACATATTTATGAATAAAACAGCTCTTCATGCAGATGTTATTTTACCTTCAACTTCTTGGGGGGAACATGATGGAGTTTATAGTTCAGCAGATAGAGGATTCCAAAGAATAAGAAAAGCAGTAGAACCTTTAGGGGATGTAAAAACTGATTGGGAAATAATAAGTGCAGTAGCAACAGCTATGGGTTACCCAATGAATTATAAAAATACAGAAGAAATATGGGATGAAATGAGAAGTCTATGTCCTAAGTTTGCAGGAGCAAGTTATAAAAAGATTGAAGAACAAGGAATTGTTAGATGGCCTTGTCCTACAGAAGATCACAAAGGAACTTCTTACTTATATGAAGGAAATAAATTTACTACTCCTAGCGGTAAAGGAAGATTATTTGCTTGCGAATGGAGACCACCAGTTGAATTAACAGATGAAGAATATCCTTTAAGTTTATCAACTGTAAGAGAAGTCGGACATTATTCAGTAAGAACAATGACAGGAAATTGTCGTGCCCTTCAAAAGCTTGCAGATGAACCAGGATTTATACAAATGAGTATTGAAGATGCAAAGGAGTTAAATATAAAAGATCAAGAACTTGTAAGAATAACGTCTAGAAGAGGAAGTGTACTATCAAGAGCACTTATTACTGAAAGAGTTAAAAAGGGTTCTACTTTTATGACATATCAATGGTGGATTGGTGCATGTAATGAATTAACTAATGATAGCCTTGATCCTATTTCAAAAACTCCTGAATTTAAATATTGTGCAATTAAGGTTGAAAGAATCGAAGATCAAAAATCAGCTGAGGAATATATAATAACTGAATATGAAAACATAAGAAAGAAAATGAGAATAACATCTGAAAAATAGTATTAGGAATTTAAAAGAAAATGATAAGGCACAAGCAAAAAATAGATAAGTATGCTTGTATATTTTACTTCATATGATGAGATATGTTTACCAAATAGGGCCCATCAGGTGAACATTATAGGGAGGAAACAGCAATGATTAGTGTAGAAGAAGCTTTAAGAATAATTTTGGAAGAATCTAAGGCCTTAGAATGTGAAGAGAAGGATATTTTATCTTGTTTAAATAAGGTACTAGCAGAAGATATATATTCTAGAGATAATCTTCCACCATTTAATAAATCAGCAATGGATGGATATGCCATAAAAAGTGAGGATACTGATTTATATGAAGATGGAGTTTCAATAAAGCTTGAGATAGTTGATCTTATAAAAGCTGGGGAGTTTAGTGATAAAGAATTAAAAAACGGGCAAGCAATGAAGATAATGACAGGAGCACCAGTGCCTAAAGGTGCAAATGCAGTAATACAAATTGAGAAAGTAGAAGTTCGTGAAGATACTCTTTATATTTCTGAGAAAGTTAAAGATGGATGCAATGTAATAAAACTTGGTGAAGAAATTAAAGTAGGAGATATTGCTTTAAGGAAAGGAACACTGATTAGGCCAACTGAAATTGGAGTTTTAGCTTCTTTAGGTTATAGCAAAATTAAGGTTCATAGAGATCCAGTAATATCAATACTTACAACAGGTGATGAAATTGTAGATATAAATGAAACTCCTAAGTTTGGACAAATAAGAAATAGCAATGAATATTCACTAAAAGCATTAATTCAGAATTTAGGATTAGAAGCTTTATGCCTAGGAATTGTTGAAGATAAAAAAGATACTTTAAAAAGCAAAGTTAAAGAAGCATTAGAAAAATCAGATATAGTTATAACTTCAGGTGGTGCTTCTGTTGGTGATTTTGATTTTGTAGAACAAGTGTTGAATGAAATAAATGCTGATATAAAATTTCAATCTGTAGCTATAAAGCCAGGGAAGCCAATAAGTTTTGCAGTTATTGATAAAAAACTATTTTTTAGCTTACCAGGCAATCCATTATCTGCAATAACTACCTTTGAAGAATTCGTAAAGCCAGCTTGTGAAAAGATGCTTGGTAAAAACATGGAGCGTGATAATACTTTCCCAGTTATATTAGCTGAAGACTTTAAAGAAAAAGAAGGCAGAAGTAAATACATATATGTAAAGATAAAAGCTGAGAACGGAAAGTTATATGCATATAAAGTTGGATCTCAAAGTTCTAACCAGTTAATTACTATGAGTAAGGCAAATGGAATAATAATAATGCCAGCAGGAATTGGATATAAAAAGGCAGGAGAAGTTTTAAGTGGAAAATTCATCTTTAAATAAATCAAATGAACTTAAAGTAATATCTATAGTTGCAACTAAATCTGGAACAGGGAAGACAACGCTCATAGAAGCATTAATACCTATATTAAAAGAAAAAAACTATAACATAGGAGTCTTAAAACATGATGCTCACAAATTTGAAATTGATAAAGAGGGAAAAGACAGTTATAGATTTGTAAAAGCTGGAGCGGACAGAATGGTTATTTCATCAAAAGAAAAAATAGCTATGATAGAAAAGCTAAAGGAAGAAAAAGATCTTGAAGAAATACTAGAACTATTTGTAGGTATGGATTTGGTAATCATAGAGGGATATAAAAATAATGGATACCCTAAAATAGAAGTTCATAGAAAAGAAGTAGATCAAAAGCTTCTATGTGAAAATGAGAGTTTGGATAGAACGAAATTTTTAGCAGTAGCTACTGATGAAAAGCTAAATCTAGACATAGAACAATTAGATATCAATGATATGAATAAGATAGCTGAATTTATTGAGGATAAGATTATTTTTAAAGTGCGCAAAGGAGAAATAAATAATGGAAAAAACATTAGAATGTAAAGTTTTTAAAATAGAAGACGGCATTTTTAAAGCAGATGTAGATGAACTTCTAGTTAGAGAATACCCACTAACAATTTTTCTTAATGGAAAAAAATTAGCTACACTTTTATGTAGCCCAGAAAACTTAAAAGCATTGTCAGTTGGTTTTTTAAGAACAGAAGGCTTGATAAATACTAGTGAAGATATAATATCTTTTAATTTAAATGAAGAAAAAGGAATTGCAGAGGTTGAGACTAAAAATAAAGATGCTGCTCGCGAAAGCTTTTTCTCTAAGAAAATTGATTTAGAAAGTATAAAGGATCAATCAATTGATGGAATTGATAATTTCTTAGATTCCTTAAACTGCAAACCTGTTGAAAGTGATGCTAAAATGCACACTGAAAAGATATTCGAATTTATGAGAACAAATTTAGATTATTCGGATGTTTTTAAGAACACAGGAGGGGTTCACTGCGTTGCATTATGTGATAGCAATGAAATGCTTGTAGTGTATGAAGATGTAGCTAGACATAATGCCTTGGACAAGGTTATTGGAGAATCACTTATGAAAGGCATATTCCTTAAGGATAAAGCAGTTATACTTAGCGGAAGAGTCTCTCTTGAAATGATATTAAAGGCGGCCAAGCTAGAAATACCAATAATTATATCTAAATCAGCGCCTACAAGCCTTTCAGTGGCTCTTGCAAAAAGATTAAATATTACATTGGTCGGATTTGTAAGAGGCAATAAAATGAATATATATGCTAATGGATATAGAATTATGAAATAATTTACCGAAATGACAGGTACTCCGTTGTTTCGGTTACTGAGAATAAGTTGAGGATTTCAAACAGTAGAAGTTGCACAATTTCTGCATGCTCCTAAATACAAGCTTCAGGACAAGCAAAGATGGAACAACTTCTACTGAAGAAATGCCAGCAACTTGTTCTCTAATTTAACACTACACAAAAGAGCACCTGCCATTTCTGGTATGTGCATATTTCAAAATATAAGTGAAATTTAAGTTGTGGGTATATATATGATTTGGGGAAGATACTACATAAATATATGTTTAAATTTGGATATCTATAAGTATTAGGTATAAACCCCAGGAATAATAGATCAATATGTTTGCTATTTTATGTCATACGGCGTTTGGGTGGTCTATTATTTTCTTGTGGGTGTCTTGAGTGTACAAAGGAGTGAAATTAATATGAAAAGTTGTAATTCTTTCATTGTAGGAGATGCTAATAAGTGTGTTGGGTGTAAGGCTTGTGAAATAGCTTGCTTTAAGGCTCATAATGAATCAGTCACTGTTGGAAACATACAAACACCAATAATTTCTAGAATACATGTTATTAAAGAGAAGGACTTTACAGTTCCAGTTCAATGTAGACACTGTGAAAATGCACCTTGTGCAAAGGTCTGTCCTATAAATGCAATTAAAAATGAAGATAATGCAATAATAATTGATGAAGAAATTTGCATAGGTTGCAAAGCATGTGCAGTAGCTTGTCCGTTTGGAGCTATTGAAATGGGAACTAAATATAAGGCTGGAAAAGCAGTCATGCAAAATGTGCAGAAGGAATTATTTGAAGAAGCATTAGAAGAGAAAGAAACAAAGGTTGCATATAAATGTGATCTATGTAAGGAACAAGGTGAACCAGCTTGTGTAAAAGCATGTCCTAAAAATGCTCTTAAATTATTCGATGTCATAGAAGAAAAAAGAATAAGGAACATAAGAGCAGTAAGTAACTTAAACTTATAAAAGAAAGGAATTTAGTTTATGGATATTGGTTTTGTAAATATTGATAAAGAGTTATGTACTGGTTGTCAGCAATGTGTTGAAGTCTGTCCTGTAAATGCAATACAAGGTAAAGTGGGACAACCTCAAGAAATTGATTATGATGTTTGTGTTTCTTGTGGACAATGTATACAGGTATGTAATTCTTATGCGTTTGAAAATAGAGAAAACAGCCATGTAATAGAAGAGAAAAGAAGAGATAGAGGCTTACTTGAAAGTGTAAAGGAGCCAGTGTTTGCAGCCTTTAATAAAGGGAATGCAACTAAGGTGAAAGATGCTCTAAATAATGAAGAATTATTTACTATAGTTCAATGTGCACCAGCTATAAGGGTTTCTTTAGGCGAAGAATTCGGACTTAAAGCTGGCAGTTTAACAGCTGGTAAAATGGCAGCAGCATTACGAAGATTAGGCTTTAACAGGGTTTACGATACTAACTTTGGTGCGGATTTAACCATAATGGAGGAAGGAAGCGAGCTTATAAAAAGGGTAACAGAAGGTGGGAAATTGCCGATGTTTACTTCTTGTTGTCCTGCCTGGGTGAAATTTATGGAACAAAGCTATCCAGAGCTTTTAAATCATCTTTCAAGCTGTAAATCACCACAACAAATGGCTGGAACAATTTTTAAAACCTATGGTGCTAAAATAGATAAGGTTAATCCTAAGAAAATATATAATGTAGCTATAATGCCATGTACTTGTAAGCAGTTTGAATGTGATAGAGAAGAAATGCAGGATAGTGGTTTTAAGGATGTAGATATAGTTATTACTACAAGGGAATTTGCTCAGCTTATAAGAGATAATGAAATAGATTTTAAAAATTTAAAGGATGAAGAGTTTGATTTACCACTTGGAAGTTATACTGGAGCTGGTAATATTTTTGGAGTAACTGGTGGTGTAATGGAAGCAGCACTTAGAAGCGGCTATGAGATGCTTACAAAGAAATCTATTCCTAATTTAGAACTTAATTTTGTAAGGGGCAGTGAAGGCATTAGAGTTGCAGATGTGAAATTGCCAAAGATAACATTAAAGGTTGCAGTGGTCTCAGGTCTGAAAAATGTAGTTCAAATACTTGAAGATATAAAAGAAGGAAAATGTGACTTTGACTTTATTGAAGTTATGACTTGCCCAGAAGGTTGTGTAAGTGGTGGTGGACAACCTAAGTTTATCTTGAATATAGATAGAAGAAATGCTTTGGTAAGTAGAAAAAAAGGTATCTATAAACATGATTCTGAACTTGAAATAAGAAAATCTCATGAAAATCCTTTTATAAAAAAATTATATGAAGAGTTTTTAATAGAACCTCTTGGTGAAAAATCTCATCATCTACTACATACAAAGTTTGTTTCGAGAAAGAAGGAGGAAATATAAATGAATAATTTTGTTATAGCAAATCCAAAAAGATGTATAGGATGTAGAACTTGTGAGGCTGCATGTGTTGTTGCACATTGTGAAGAAAACATACTTGTACAAAGTAAGGATAAGGTTAATTTTAATCCTCGTTTAAAAGTTATTAAAACTGCAGATGTAAGTGCTCCAATTCAATGCAGACATTGTGAAAATGCTCCGTGTGCTAATGCATGTCCAAATGGTTCAATTATAAATAAAGACGGAGTAGTGTTAATAAATAAAGATACTTGCATAGGCTGCAAATCTTGCACAATAGTTTGTCCTTTTGGTGCCATTGATATAATAGTTGAACATAAAGATGGAGAGAAAGTTATTCAAAAGGGGTTAATGTGTGATAAAGACGGAAAGCTAGAACATAAAGAAAGATTAGTTGCAAACAAATGTGATTTATGTATAGGTAGAGAAAATGGTCCTGCTTGCGTAGAGGTATGTCCTACAGAAGCATTAAGATTAGTTGAATCTAAAATTATAGATGAAGACATTTCGGAAAAGAGAAAAAATGCTGCAGCTAATTTAGTAAATATATTATAAGTGTATGAATGTAGATGTTTTTAAAACAGCAGTAATACTTGCAGGTGGAAAAAGTTCACGAATGGGCTTTGATAAGCAGTTTTTGAGAATTAATGAAGTAAGAATTATGGAAAAGTTAATTCATGAACTAAGTAAAGAATTTGAAGACATAATTATTGTCACAAATAAGCCAGAAGAGTATAAAACAGCAGAAAACGGAATAAGAATAATTAGCGATGAAATAAAAGAAATTGGTCCTCTATCTGGAATTTATGGTGGGCTTAAAGAAAGTAAGAGCAAATATGTATATTTTATAGCTTGTGATATGCCTAATGTAAACTTAAAGTATATTAAGTATATTAAGAAAGTGCTTACAAATAGTAAAGCAAATGCTTGTGTTGCTAAAAGAGAGGGTAAACTTGAGCCGTTTAATGCTTTTTATTCTGTAGATATACTGCCTGAAATTGAAAAACTTATAACACTTAATAGAAGATCTATAGCGGGATTAATTGATATTATAGAGCCTATTTTTATTGAAGAAAATGTTTTGAAAAAATATGATTATTCTTTTGATATGTTTATGAATCTTAACTCAAAAGAGGATTTAGAAATATATATAGATAAACAACTTTGACTCTAGAATTGTGTAATAACTAACAGAAATCAAATACATTTTTATTCCACAGGACTATGAAAATTGCGCTGAAAGCACTAAATGAAAGCATGCACCTACATTAGCATGCTCCCGCTTTCAGCGTGACAAGCTAATATGGAACAAGCTTCCATTAAGTACTTTTTGCAGCTAATTTTCAAATGCCTGTTTCACAAAAATGTATCTGATTTCTAGAAAAGACATTGATTCTAGATTCAACAAATATATGTTTATCAGTTAAGCCTAAGAGGATGCTTGTTTATCTAGATAATAAAAATAAGAAGTAAGCACATGGAAATAAATAACGAGTCTCAAATATCCTTGCAAGCGGACTTGTTATTCATTTGATTGTGCCGGATAGTAAGAAATAATGGAACTGAAAGAAAATAGACAAGAATCTGACTGGATTATTTTTTGAGGTTCCATAAGCTGGAGGAAAATTATGTTTGATTCGTATGGCAGAAAGATAAATTACTTGAGAATATCAGTCACAGATTTATGTAATTTAAGATGCAAATATTGCATGCCTGAAAAAGGAATAGATAAGATGTGGCATAAAGAGATTCTAACTTTAGAAGAAATAGAAGCCATTACTGAAAGCTTTGTTGAATTAGGTGTAGATAAAGTTAGGATAACTGGAGGGGAGCCTTTAGTAAGAAAAAATATTTTAAAGCTAATTGATGGTATAGGTAAAATAGGCGGAGTTAAGGATTTAGCTATGACTACTAATGGAATTCTCTTAAAGGATTATGCTAAAGATTTAAAAAATGCAGGTCTTAATAGACTTAATATAAGTTTAGATACTTTAAATGAAGAAAAATATTCACAGATAACTAAGGTAGGCAAGATAAGGGATGTTCTTCAAGGTATTGAAGCAGCTAAAAAGAGTGGACTTGCTCCAATTAAATTAAATGTAGTTTTAATAAAAGACTTTAATGAAAATGAAATAGAAGACTTTATAAATTTAACAAGATATGAAGATATAGAAATAAGATTTATAGAACTTATGCCAATAGGTACTTTAAAGCATTGGTCCTCTAATAAATATGTTTCTAATGATATAGTTTTAGAAAAGATGCCAGAATTAATAGAAATAGAATCAGCAGATATTTCTTCTCCAGCAAGATATTATAAACTTCAAAACGCAAAGGGGAAGGTCGGGCTTATTAATCCTATATCATGTAAGTTTTGCGGAAATTGTAATAGAATAAGATTAACAGCAGATGGAAAACTAAAGTCATGTCTTCACTCAAACTCTGAGGTGGATTTAAAGAAATTGATTAGAGAAGGTAAAGATATTAAGGCAGTAATTACTGATACTATTAAAAGCAAACCAAAAGAACATGAATTGGAGAACGGAAATTATATTAATAGAGAAATGACAGCAATTGGAGGTTGATTTTATGGAATTTACTCATTTTAATGAAAAAGGAAGAGCTCATATGGTAAATGTGAGTGAAAAGGATGAGACAAAGAGAGTTGCTATTGCAAGAGGATCAATTAAAATGAAAAAGGAAACTGTAGATTTGATAAAAGATGGTCTTATTAAAAAAGGTGATGTTTTATCAGTTGCCCAAATTGGCGGAATAATGGGCGTAAAAAAAACCTCAGATTTAATCCCTATGTGCCATAATATTTTTATAACAGGGTCTGATATAAATTTTAATATAGGTGAGGAAGAAATAGAAATTGAAGCAACAGTTTCAACAGTTGGGAAAACAGGTGTTGAAATGGAAGCATTAACTGCTGTAACAACTGCAGCTCTTACTATATATGATATGTGCAAAGCTGTTGATAGGGATATGGTAATAGAAAATGTTCGATTAATAAAGAAAACCGGTGGAAAAAGCGGAGAATACATAAGGGAGATTTAGATAAAATTATGGCTAAAGTATTATCAATAAATATTAGTGAAAAAAAAGGTGTTATAAAAACACCTATAAAGGAAGGAATTTTTATAGAAGAGCATGGTTTAAAAGATGATGCTCATGCTGGAAAATGGCATAGACAGGTAAGTTTATTATCCCAAGAAAGCATAGATAAAATGATTAAAATGGGAGTAGATGGCTTAGAAGCTGGAAAATTTGCAGAAAATATAACAACTGAAGGTATTGTTCTTTATGAATTGCCTGTTGGGACAAGATTAAAAATAGGAGAAACAATTCAGGAAGTGACACAGATAGGAAAGGAATGCCATAAAGGTTGTGCTATAAAAAATCAAGTTGGTACGTGTATTATGCCAACAGAAGGAATCTTCACAAGAATAATACAAGGCGGAGTGATTAGATCAGGAGATTCTATAGAAATTTTATAGTGGTTAGATATCAGATAAAGACAAAGGAATTTATGCAAGAATATTTAGAAAAGCTAAAGCAAATTCATTTGCCTAAGGAGATAGTTATTTTGAATTTTGCGGACAAGGGGGGAATATCCCTTGTATCCACCTTAAAACCCATTACCATTTGTAAGGGACTTGAATAGCATCTTACAGATGGTAGTGGGTTTTCATGAGGAAGGTATTCAATTTTTAGTCTCTTTTCTTAAATAAAGTAAAAATACCTATGACAATTAATATTATAGGAATAAAATATTGCGAAGCATAAGATCGGATATATTTATAAATATCGCTATCTATAAAAACTTGATTTAAGATAGATAAGATTCCAAGAATAATTAAAAAAGAACCTAATATTACCCAACCTTGTCTGTTAATTCTTTCGTTCCATGTAGGAGTTACGCTATAGGAATTTTCTGTGTTAACGTAATTCTTAAAAATAAATTCAGAATCAGGTACATATTCTCCGCGCTTTATTTTATTTGAAACAGCAAATGTATCGAAGAAAGTATAAAACCATATGCAAATTTTAATTAAATGAGATAAGAAACCAAGTCCTATAAAAGATAAAATAGGTCCAATAAGCATATATAAGAATAAAACTTGGACACCCTTTTTGATTAGTCCATGATACATATATCCAACGCCGGGGATGCAAGCAGTTATAAAAGTAAGAAAACTATTTCTATTGTCCATATTTTCACTCTCCTAATTGTTTTATAAAATTAATAATAGAATGTTGATTAATTTCAGTAACTATAGCTTTGTCAAAAAAATGTGATTGAAAGTTTGTAATGTGTACCTGAAGACTAGTAATACTAAGAAATATACTAAATAAACCAGCAGCAATTAAAGCGTAGGAAGGGATTAGATTATTTCGCTTAGAACCAGGAAGCTGCTTTTTATGAAGTTTTTGCATTAGTTTTTTATTATAGTCATCAGATACAGTTATATTTTTAAAGGAATTAATAATTATAGTATCAAAATCATCTCTTTTGTTCTGCATAAAATGGAACCTCCGTTTCAATAATATTTTTCAATTTATTTTTAGCTCTATAAATTCTACCTTCAATTGTTTTTAAAGGTAAGTTTAATATATCTGCAATTTCTTTTTGAGTTAATCCAATATAATAATATAGTACAAGCGGGGTTTTCAAATTTAGTGGCAGAGATTGAATGCTTTGCCGTATAAAATTTTGCTCATCTATATCCTGAGTAGATTCCTTAGAAAAGATAAAGAGACCAGTTAAAAAATTCTTAATGCTTCTTTTTCTTGTATAATCTATACATTTTGAAGTTGTAATTTTGTATAAATAAGTAGAAAAGGAACTCTCTTCTCTAAATTTATCAATATTATTAAATACGCTTATAAAAACCTCTTGGGATAAATCTTCTGCCTCATAATAATCAGATGTGTAGGAATAGCATAAGGAGAGAATTCTTTTTTTATAAACGTCTACCATGTAAATAAAAGCACTTTCATCTTTGGTTTTCATTTTTTCAACGAATTCTTGCTCCTCCATTTTTTCACTCTCCACTATTTATTTTAATGGTTCCATTATTTAATTTAGCTTTAACTATGCCCTCACCAGTACCGATATTCTTAGAGATTCCAGAGTTGACTCTTTTTTCATCATTTATTTTACATGTACCACGATTTATATCTGTATTGATTGATAAGTTTTTGTCTTTTGAATCTAAAGAGATTGAACCATTATTCATAGAAACATCGATGTGTTTACATAAATTATTGGTTAAATCTATTTTACCATTTTCTAATTTTAGAGATGAATTAGGAATGTCGCCTTGTAAATCAAATTTTCCGTTAGATGCATTTATATTTAAAGCATCAAGTATTACATCACTATTACTATCTACATTAAGGTTAGACCCTTTTATAGAAACATCATATCCTTCAGGTATATAGATAGTCGCTTTAATTGAATCTATATTATCATCTACAATTTTTAGTGTATACCCATTTGAATCAGTTGTTGGATTCAACTCATAATCCTTTGAAGTGCTGTTTTGCTTTATATACAATTCAGTATCTATAGTTATTTTGTTGTCAGTCGCTTTTTCTATATTCAGCTTACCATTTAATGTCTCAAAGTTTAAATTACTACCAATAGGGTCTAAAGTGATTTTTTTATCAATGGGTTGTAAATTTTTACTTGTAAAGACATTATCAAAGAAATTTGTCTCTAAATTAAATAAAGAATTGTTTTGTTTTATATTATTAAAAATGTCCGTAGATATATTTGCAAAAAAGAAAACTATTATTATAAGAAAAACAAGACCATTTATTCGTATTCGTTCATTTTCTTTCTTGATTAAAGTGTAATACAAAATTTCTATACCTATTAAAATAATAATTATGGGCCAAAATTTTATGAGTTTTCTTCCCAAATCTGGATCATTAGAATTAATCATAATCCAAATGCCTAAAAGTATAAAACAGATAGCAGAAGTAGTTGTACCTATTTTTCGCATATAAAAATCCTCCATGAATTTTATTTTCATATATTTAGACGTAAGATGCATTTATAATCCCACGTTTAAAATAAAAAAAATTAAATATATATTTAAAAGCTAGCATTTATAAGGTTAAAAGCCATATGGGGAAAGAAGTTAAGGATAATAAAATAATAATCATTAGGAGAAGCTGTAGAATTATAAGAGTAGAGAAAAAGAAGATATATTATAGAATTTGCATAAGGTAAGTTATTAGCATGATCTAAATAACTCTTCTGTAATTTATGTTATACTAGTTATAATGAATATTTAGAAAATTATGGATTTATATTGTAAATAGGGCTGTTAATATCAACTTTAACACGATAGGAAAAAAATATCTTTAGAGTAATGAGCAAATTTCCAGAAATTATATATAAATCATTATAAGTTGGACTTATATTATAAAATATATCGCAACTAGAAATAAGAATTATGCCTTTGTGAAATGTTCACTTAAAAACTGGAACAACAGTATAATCCTTATTTCCGGGAGCTATATACATAAGTTCAGATATTAGTTGATAGCTCTATGCTTAGAAGAATTTTAAAAGATCTAAATGAAGATTTTAAGTTAAGAATATTTTTATTATATTTATATTATGGATAAGAGGTATAACATGAATCAATTTGATGAGCTATTGTGGAAAAATGAAATAGAAACCAATAAAACAGTATCAAAGGCGATGCGTATTGTTTTGTATTTTTGCTTTGCAGCAGGATTTTTAAATTTAATTCATGTATTTGATGCCGTGCAGAATGTTATGGTAAAAATGAATGCATTACTTATAATTCCTCTTTTGCTGCCAACAATTTTAGTAGATATATTTGAACTTAAGAAACCATGGATAAAGTATTTGATACTTACTTGTGCTGTGATTTCTACAGGAATATGTTATACATTATTAACATTTCAAACAGTTTTAATGTTTGTTATTCCAACAATATTAGCATCTATGTATTTTAGAAAGAAACAGCTTATAGTAGTAATTATAGAATCAGTATTTAATATATTAATAGCCCATTTACTTAGCTTTTATTTTTTGATGGAACCATGGGTTGAACCCTTTACTGGATTAAAAAATATAATGCTATATGGAGCTGTGCCAAGAATACTTCAATATTTATGCTGTGGAAGCTTGTTTTATATATTATGTAATCGTACTTCTGGACTCATGCTTAATTACCATAAGTTTATAAAAGATAAAGAGGTTTTTGAACTGGAAAAATCTATTGCTCTGCAGAAGATAAAATATGAGGAGCGGGAGAAGGTAAGCAGAGATATACATAATAGCGTTGGTCATACAATAATGGCGGCGATTATGAGTTTGGATGCGGCAGAAGCAGTCTACAATATGAATTCTAAAAAAGCAATGGAAAAAATAAAATTTGCTAATATGAGAATGCGTGAGAGTCTTGAAGCCATTAGAAAAGCAGTACGTGGGGTAAACATAAAAGAAAATGGACAAACCATAGAAGATGTGATGGAATTAATAAATGTAAATACTGATAAATTAAAAGAAGATTTTAATATTAAAATAAGAGCTAAAATCGATTATAGTGAACAGCAATTAAAAACGCAGATTATTAGTATCGAAAGAATTGACTTCTTAATAGGCGCATTGCAGGAACTAGTTACAAATAGTGTAAAGCATGGAAATGCAACGGCTATTATTGTTATTATAAATGTAGATAGAAATAATATAAATATAATAGTTCAGGACAATGGAACAGGTATAGAGAGTATGAGAAATTATGAGGAATTATTGGACTCTGGATTTGGAATTAGAAAAATCAGAAACTACTTAATTTCTATAGGTGGGATTTTAAAAATAGAAAATCAAGAAGGACTTCTGGTAATGATAAAAATTCCAACAAGAGCAGGTGATAAGAATGAATAAAATCAGAATATTGATAGTAGATGATGAAAAACTTCTTTTAGAAAGCCTTGAATTAATCTTATCTATGAATGAATCTTTTGCAATAACAGGATTAGCACATGATGGAAAAGAAGCATTAGATATCTTAGAGAAAGAAGAAGTAGATATAGCATTAGTAGACTTAAATATGGAAGGAATGTCGGGACAGGAATTGATATTAAAGGTAAAAGCAGCATATCCTAAAATGAAAATACTTGTTTTGACCACTTTTTATGATGAAGAAAACATTGTGAAGGCAGTGATACATGGGGCAGATGGATACTTATTAAAAGATGCAGGAACAAAAGTTATTGTCCAAGGAATTTTTAATGTTATGAATGGTCAAAGCATGCTTGATAGTAAAGTGATGACTGCATTAGCAAATATAATGTCAAAATGCTCAAATGAAAATACAGATAAAAACAAATATCATAACGTTGATTTATTAAAAAATTTAACTGAAAGAGAAATAGAGATTTGTCAGTTGCTTTCAGATGGATATACAAATTCTCAAATAGCAGAATTCTTATATATTTCTGAAGGTACAGTAAAAAATTATATAAGTACTATTTATGATAAAACGGAAATAAAGGATAGGACCATGTTAGCATTAAAGCTTGCGAAAATATTTTCTTAATAATTAAACATGACCAGAGTCATATGAAAATAATGACTCTGGTTACTTTTTTATGAGCGATATTTTAGTTATTCTATAGAAAATGAAGAAGAAATGAGGAAAAAGAAATGAAAAGAAATAAATCGGTTAAAGTATTTGGAATTATTTTTGTGATAGCTGCATTACTTATTTTTATTAATCTTATTCCAACTCTTAGATTAAAAACATCAAATATGCATGTTATTGAAGGGAAATGGGTGAATGTTTATTATGAAGATGAAGAGGCGGCAGCTAAGGATGTTTTTCAGTTAGCTAATGCAAGAGCTGGTGAATTAGCTAAAAAATTAGGATTTAGTGAGAAGCAAAATATTAATATTTATATTTATGACCATCAGTCTACAATGCAAATGAAAAAATATGGACTAATAGGGCCAATGTTAGGGTTAGACTGGTATATTGGTGACAATATAGGAACAAATGTTATATTGACATCACCTGCAAATCCAGGAAAGGTTCATGACTATGATAATAATAAACAAGCTGCTTTACATGAAATGGTTCATGCCTATGTAAGTATAATAAATCCACATATTAGATTATGGTTAACTGAAGGAATGGCTTTATATTTGTCCAATGCAGAACCTTTTTATAAAAAATATACCTACAATATGCATATTCCAACTTTTTCAGAAATTAAGACTAGCAATCCAGTCAAATTTTCAAAGATAGGAGGTTACACCTTTGCCAATACCTATATAAAGTATATAGATAAAAAATATGGATGGGAAAAATTAATGGAGATAATTAAAACAGAAGATTATGAAAAGGTATTTGGAAAATCTGATGAAGATATATACAATGAATGGGTGGATTATATTAAAAATTATTATCAATGAAATAGTTAAGAGGATGTAAATAGCTTGTATAAAATACAGTAAAGTTTATAAATAAGGCTTTACTGCATTTTCAAAGCTTTTCGGAACAAAAGTATGTTATTCATTTCGGCGAGTTATAAGGATAAGCTCAGGTCTTGGTTAGAATATTTACATATGATGCATTATTTGAAGTTCCATTAAATAGTCATACTTTGAGGAAACCGATAAATCTACCATCTTAGAAACTAAAAAAGCTGTATCATCAAGTTTCATATTTTTTATATCAGCATATTTAGTTATGTTGTTTATTGCGGACATAGCATTTTCTTCTGAATAAATAAAGCTTTGATTAATATAGCGACCTTCACGCAAATTTTTAAATTTTAGCTGAGGAATTTTTTTCTCAGAGAATACACCGAAACCTTTGACATTTAAATTTTTAGTCTTCATATATTCTGATAAGGAGAATAATAAACACATAGTATTATGTTCTGTAATATCTATATTAGTTATATTAGTTATATGTCTATTTACATATTTATCGATATCATAAATAGAGGTGTTGAGCTCAAGATAATAAAAGTTTCTGCTCATTAGATATTGTTCATATATTTCAATTTTTTTGGGAGATTTTTTCAATTCTTTTATATCAGATATCATACTATCTGTAAGCTGCTTTGAATATTCAATAGCGGCTATCTTTTTATCCAGCTGTTCTTTGTGAGACTCTAAAAATGTTAATAGTTTATCATAATCCTTATTCTCATCAAGTATATTTTTGATATCTTCTAATGGGATTAACAGAGTTTTATTTAAATATCGGATCACATCGATTATAAAAAGTTGATCATAACTAAAATATCTATACTTAGTGTCTGGTGAAATATAGCAAGGTTTTAGCAAATTTAAATGGTCATAATGACGCAATATCTTAGTTGATATATTCATATAGCGAGATACTTCTCCGATTGTATATAGATTTGTCATTTTTTTCACACTCCACTATTGACTTTACCATTATGGCAACGTTTATATTAATAGTATAAAGTAACTTTTGTACAAGAGTCAAGAAAATTGGAGGTTAACATGAGTAGTATCAAAGTCATAATAGATAATATAGAATTATGCGCTGATGAAAATAAAACAATTATGCAAGTAGCTGAAGAGGCTGATATTTATATTCCACATCTTTGCCATCATCCAGATCTTCATGATGTTGGAGGATGCAAATTATGTGTAATTGAAATATCAGGAAAAAATGATATACAAACAGCATGTACCACAAAAATTGAAGAAGGAATGATTGTTAAAACAAAATCAGAAAAACTTGATGAGATGAGAAGATTATCAATGGAACTGATGCTTGCTAACCATGTAGACGATTGTACTACATGTCCAAAGTATTTGAAATGCGAATTGCAATCATTAATTCAATATTTAGGTGTCAGTACTTCACGATTAAGAAGAACTCTTAATGCAGTTCCTGTTGAAACAGAGAATCCATTAATTATTAGAGATTTAAACCGATGTGTAGCATGTGGCAGATGTGTAAGAGCTTGCAATGATATCAGAGGTGTTGGAATTTTAGATTATGATAAAAATGAAGAAGATAGAATTTATGTTGGAGTTAAAAATGGATTATCATTATCAGATGCAAACTGCCGTTTTTGTGGGGCTTGTGTTGAAGTATGTCCAACAGGGGCTCTTCAAGATAAAAAAGGTGTATTCAAAGATGGAAATAGAGATGATGTATTAGTTCCATGTAAGCATGAATGTCCAGCAGGAATTAATGTGCCTAAATATGTTCGTTACATAAAAGATGGAAATTTTGATGAAGCAGCAGCAGTAATTCGCGAAAAAGCACCATTTCCAAAATCATTAGGTCTTGTATGTATGCGTTTTTGTGAATCTGCATGTAGAAGAAAAGATATAAATGGAGCTGTTTCAATACGTGAATTAAAAAGATTTGCAGCTGAAACTGATTCGTATAAGTGGAAAGATAAATCATTTAAAAAGGATAAAACAGACAAGAAAGCTGCAATTATTGGATCAGGACCAGCAGGGCTTACAACAGCTTACTATCTTGCAAAACTTGGACATGCAGTAGATGTATATGAAAAACTCCCAGTGGCAGGAGGAATGCTGTCAGCAGGTATTCCAGATTATAGACTTCCTAAAGAGGTTGTAGAATCTGAAATAGATGTAATTCGTGAAGCAGGAGTAAATATTATTACAAGCAGCAAGATAGAATCTTTAAAAGAATTAAAAGAGAGTTATGATGCAGTTGTAATTGCTATAGGAACAGATAAAGGTGTAAGGATTCCAATCCCTGGGTCTGATTTGAAAGATGTATATGTAAATATTGATTTTTTAAGAAGAGATTTGATAGATATAGACATTGAAATGAAGAAATCAGTTGTTGTTTTAGGTGGAGGAAACGTAGCATTCGATTGTGCAAGATCAGCAAAGAGATTAGGAGCTGAAAGTGTTGCAGTTGTTTGTTTAGAAGGAAAAGGAAACATGACTGCTAGCGATGAAGAAATCGAAGAAGCAATTGAAGAAGGAATTCAAATTTACAATAGCAGAACTTTTGTAAAAATTGAAGACAATAATGGGAATGCTTCTGGGATAGTATGTCAGGAAGTTGAAGATTTCCACTTTGATGAAAATAAGAAATTAATATTAAATATCAAAGAAAACTCAGAACATTTAATTAAAGGTGAAATGATAATTTTTGCAACAGGCCAAAGAGCAGACCTTGGAGCATTTGAAGAAATTGAGCTTAACGGAAGAGGTCTAGTAAATATTGACGATTGTCATAAAACTAATGAGGATGGAATTTTTGCTGTTGGAGATGCAGTGACAGGAACAGCATCTGTAATTCAGGCAATAGCAGGAGCAAGAAAAGCTGTATCAAGTATTGATAAATATTTAGGTGGAGATGGAGTTATAGATGAAGTCTTATCATCTGAACAGCCTTTAGATCCAATGATAGGAATGGAAGAAGATTTTGCTAAAAAGGAATGTAGTCATTATAAATGTGTTCCGGTTGATAAAAGAATAAATAATTTTAATTTAATGACAGTGGGATTTGATACAAAAACTGCACAATGTGAGGCTTCTAGATGTCTTCAATGTGATTTGCGTCCAAAACTTACAAAGGCAAAATTCTGGACTGAATATAAGGTGAAGTAAAGGTGGTGAAAAAATGCTAGCAGAAAATATAAAAATATCAGGACATGGAATAAAAGATACTAATCTCATAGATAGATGGCAGAGTAGAGCGTGGAAAGAATTAGCGTGTCTTTTTATTGAAGATAATAGTCAAAGTGAAAATATGAGATATTTATTAGAACAGCACATAAGTAAGGTTATTGATGGAATTAAAATATGCCAAAAGGAATTAGGAATAGAAAAAGTTAAAATTTATCTTAGTGAATGTTATAGTAATTTCAAAATGCAATTAGAATCATATGAAATAGAAGTAGTGCTAGTTGGGAATAAGAAAGCTTTTGAAAAAGATGTATTTAATGAAATAACATTAGTACATAATGCAGAAACAATGTATGCACTTAAGAATTCATTGGAAGAAAATTATATCCCTAAAAAGATTATTTCAATAACTGGAGATGTTAAAAACTCTGGAATCTATGAAATTCCATTTGGAACATCTTTAAGGAAAATTATAAGTGAATATGGTGGCGGAACTGAATCTGAAAAAGCAATAAAATTTGTGCAGGTAGGAGGAAATACAGGTGCTGTTTTCACAGAAGAAGAATTAGATACTCCATTCTTATATTCAAGTTTAATGGGAAATGGGACAATGTTAGAAGTATCAAAAATAGAAGTTTATAACGTAGATATGTGTGTTGTGAATTGGGTAACTCAAAAAATGCTAGATAATAGCAAAGAGACCTGCGGGAAATGTGTATATTGCAGGGAAGGGATTTACCAATTATACAAAATCATTAAGGATGCAACTGAAGGAAAAGGAAAAGAGAGTGACATTAGTTTAGCTATCCAGTTAAGTGAAACAATCAAAATTGGAACCTTATGCGATTTTGGAAGAACTGCTTCTAATCCATTACATACAGCTATTAATAAATTTAGAGATGAATTTGAAAAGCATATTGATAGAAAAATTTGTAGTACACTAAATTGTATAGCTTATGCTAATTATTTTATAGATCCAAAGGTTTGTAATGGGTGTGGCGATTGTATAGATTGTCCTGAAAGAGCAATCAAGGGTGGAAATAATTTGATTCATATAATTGATATGGATTTATGTAACAAATGCATGAAATGCGAAGAGAGATGCAGCGTAAAAGCAGTAAAAAGATATGGCTCAGTAAAGCCTAAATTACCATCAGAACCAATAGAAGTTGGAAGCTTTGATGAAGGTGCCTTAGGCGAAAAGAAAGGCCTTGGACTTGGAAGAAGACGAAGAAAATAGCTCATAATCAAAATTAATATATATTTTTAATCATTAATTAAATTTAGGAGGTAACAAATATGCGTGAAATGGAATCAGATGTAATTATCGTAGGTGGAGGAGCATCAGGACTTGCAGCAGCAATTGCAGCTGCAGAACAAGGAGCTGAAGTTATAGTATTTGAAAAAGCAAATACTACTGGTGGATGTGCTAATATGGCAATGGGTCTTTTAGGAGTAGAGACTAAAATGCAAAAGGAAAGACTTGTTGATTGCACAAGAGAGGGAGCATTTCAAAAATTCATGGATTATACTCACTGGCGCTCAGATGCAAGGCTTGTAAAAAATTATATTTATAAATCAGCAAGTACAATTGAGTGGCTAGAGGCTATGGGTGTAAAATTTGCGCTACCATCAAAATATTTCCCAGGTTCAGAAGCAACTTGGCATATTGTTCAGCCAAAGACAGGAGCACCTGGACTTAGAGCAGCTGCAACAATGATTAAAGCAATGACAGACAGAGCAGAAGAATTAGGTGTTAAAATCTGTTTAGAATCACCAATTCAAAGTTTAATAAAAGATGATGGTGAAGTTATAGGAGTAGTTGCAAAGGATAAAGATGGTGAAATTGAAGCATATGGTTCAGCTGTAATTATTGCTACAGGCGGATTTGGAGACAGTCCTGAATTTATTAATAAGTATACAAAATTTGAATGGGGAAAAGATTTATTTTCGTATAGAATTCCAGGACTTACAGGTGATGGAATCAGCATGGCATGGAATGCTGGAGCTGCAAGAGATAGAATGGATATGGAATTAGTTTTCTTTGCACCTAATACAGGTGGATATGCTCCAATTGAACTTCCATTTAGACAACCAAATCTTTTCGTAAATCTAGATGGTGAAAGATTCTATGATGAAGCGGTAGTTGAAAATCCAGTATTCTCAGTTAATGCTATCTGTAGACAAAAAAATAGAACAGCTTTCTCTATTATAGACGAAAGTATAATGAAAGAATATGAGAAAAATGGTTTAGACTTAATCAATGTTGTTACTTCTAATATAAGTATGGATGATTTCAAACAAGAAATGAATGATCTTATTAAAAATGGAAATGATGTTTTATTTATAGCAGATTCCATTGAAGAATTAGCGGAAAAGACAGGAATTGATAAAGAAGGTCTTGCAAAGACATTAAATGAATATAATGAATGCTGTAAATCAACTGATACATTATTTAATAAAAATCCAAAATACCTAAAACCATTAGTTGGTCCAAAATTCTATGCTTTAAAATTTGCTCCAAGTGCGTATGGAAGCTTAGGTGGAATTAAAATCAATTATAAGACAGAAGTAATTGACACAGAAGATAAAGTAATACCAGGATTATTTGCAGCAGGAACAGATGCAAACTCTATCTGTAATCCTGACTATGTATTTGTACTTCCAGGAAATACTCTAGGATTTGCAGTAAATTCAGGTAGAATAGCAGGAGAAAATGCAGTTCAATATATAAAAGAACACTTTACAGAAGAATAGAAAAGCTTAACTGCTTTTGTGGTGGATTTGAAATAGTATGATTTCTAGTTAAGATATTAGCTTAAAGTTCAAGCAACTTTGTAAATATGGTCATCTAATAAGTTAAATATTTAAATTGGATATCTATAAGCCCCATGAAAATCTAGAATTTAGATTTTCATGGGGCTTTCTTTTAAAAGATTTATAGAAATACTCTTATTGATAATATTGATTGATTCTGGAATGCCTAGTATTTCTTAAAGTCCAATTTAGTAGAGACTACATAAAAAGATCGTTGTACATAAGTAGTTAGTAAAAAGTATAAACTCTTAGATAAACATGATAAAAAAGTGAAAATATATGATATTTATTTTGCCACTTCTAGAGGTAAATAAGCGACTTTGTTTGCGAGATCTTATGTTATATAATACAGGTGTAAACGATAAGAGGAAGGAGGAAAGAGATTAGATGGATAAAGAAAATAGGATAAAACCTAAGCATCATGTTGCACCCAAAACAGGTTTTTTAAATGATCCAAATGGATTAGTACAATTCAAAGGAACATATCATGCTTTTTATCAATGGTTAGAAGAAGTTACACCACAAGGGGCAAAATGCTGGAGACATTGTGTTTCTAAAGATTTAGTTCACTGGGAAGACAAAGGGATAGCATTAAAACCAGATATGTGGTATGACAAAAATGGATGCTATTCTGGAAATGGAATTGTATTTAATGAAAAAATCTATCTGTTTTATACAGGAAATGTAAGAAAAGAAAATGGAGATAGAGAAACTTATCAATGTTTAGCAACTTCAGAAGATGGAATTACATTTCAAAAACATGGACCAGTTATCTATCTGCCAGAAGGATACACAGCACATTTTAGAGATCCAAAAGTTTGGAAAGATGAAGAAGAAAATATATGGTGGATGATAGTAGGAGCACAGACTAGTGAAAAGAAAGGAAATGTAGCACTTTTTTGGTCAGAAGATTTATATAATTGGAATTATAAAGGCAATTTGCTTCCAGACACGATGAACTGGGGATATATGTGCGAATGTCCAGATATGATTCGCCTTGGAGAAGAGTATATCTTAATTGTCAGCAGGCAAGAGAAGAAGATAGAAAATGGAATAGAAAAAGATAGCTGTCATGCAGTATGGATGAGTGGTGAATTTTCAAAAGAAAAAGGAACATTTACACCACATAAAGAAGGAATTAGAGTAGATGAAGGATTTGATTTTTATGCACCTCAATCTTTTATAGATGAAAATAAACGAACATTATATATGTCTTGGATGGGGGGCGGTGAATATGACTATCAAATGTCACAGTTATCTGTAAACGATGGATGGCTTCACAGCTTTACATATCCAAGAGAGTTCATATATAAAAATAATTGGTTATATCAGAAACCAATTAAAGAATTACAATCTTTAAGAAATGATAAAATTGAGAAACATATAGAAAATGAAGAAATAAGTCTAGAAGTTAGGGATTACTATAAAGAGGTTGAATTCATTTTAGATGATGAAAATGAATTTAATTGTACTATATTAGGAGCGCTTAAACTACATTACAATTCCAATGATAAGATATTAAATATTAAAAGACTTAATTGGCTTACAGGAGAGTTTGATGAAAAATACTTAAATGTTAACGAAAGTTTAAAAATGCTTAGGGTATTTATTGATAACTCATCAGTGGAAATATTTATAAACGAAGGGGAAAAAGTTATTTCTAGTAGAGTGTATTTTCAGGATAATGATATCCGAATAAATTCTAATGGAAAATTAAAACTAAATTTGTGGAATTACAAGGGGGAAAATATAAATGAGTGATAATTATGAAAAGATCGCTAAAGAAGTTATTGAAGCAGTAGGAGGCGCAGATAATATTATTTCGGCGGCTCATTGTGCTACAAGATTAAGACTTATTCTTAAAGATAGACAAAAAGTTGATGATAAAGTAGTTGAAGAGATTGATAAGGTAAAAGGATTTTTCTTTACTTCAGGACAATATCAAATTATTTTTGGTACAGGGACTGTAAATAAGGTATTTGAACAAGTAAGTAATCTTGGCATATCTGGGACATCAAAATCAGAACAAAGCCAAATGGTAGCAGAACAAGGTGACAATAAATTTAAAAGAGCAATTCGTATATTTTCTGATATATTTGTACCAATCATACCAGCAATGGTTGCTACAGGATTGTTTATGGGACTTAGAGGCGTTTTATTACAACAACAGATATTGGCGATTTTTGGATTAACACCAGAAAGCATTCCTAGTTCATTATTAACATTTACTCAAATATTAACAGATACAGCATTTGCATTTTTACCAGTTCTTATTTGCTGGTCATCATTTAAAAAGTTTGGGGGAACACCAATACTTGGTATTATGATAGGACTTATGCTTGTTAGCCCATCACTTCCTAATGGTTGGGCAGTAGCTCAAGGAACAGCTGAACCACTTGTGTTATTCGGTCTTAAGATGTCAGGATATCAGGCATCAGTATTACCAGCTTTCTTTGCAGGATTTATTGGAGCAAAATTTGAGATTTGGCTTAGAAAAAGAATATCAGATACATTTGATTTAATACTTACACCATTTTTGACATTACTTGTTACATTAATTTTTGGATTATTAATTATTGGGCCTATTGCTCATGAAATTGAGGTTTCTCTTGTATACGTTGTAACAATGTTATTTACATTACCTCTTGGATTAGGTGGATTAATTTGGGGAGGAATATCTCAATTAATAGTAGTTACAGGAATTCACCAAGCATTAAGTGTTGTTGAAATTCAGATGCTGGCACAAACAAACTGGAATCTTGTAAATCCTATAGGTTCTTGTGCAATAGCTGCACAGGCTGGAGCAGCATTTGCAGTAGGTATGAAAACAAAGTCTAAAAAAATCAAAGCTTTATCTTTTCCATCAGTAATATCAGCACTTTTAGGAATTACAGAACCAGCTATATTCGGTGTCAATTTAAGATTTGTAAAACCGTTTATAATGGGACTTGTTGGCGGAGGCGTAGGTGGATTTTTAGCTTCATTATTTAAACTTAAAGCCACTGGTATGGGGATATCTGCTTTACCAGGAATGCTTCTTTATTTAAATAATCAATTTCCATTATATATATTAGTAATAGCGATTTCTTTTGGAGTAGCCTTTGCGCTAACATTCATGTTTGGATATAAAGATAAAGAAGAGCAGTAAGAGAGGAAGCTTATGAAAAATGAAGAGATAAAAACTCTGTTATCTAAGATGACATTGGAAGAAAAAATAGGACAATTAACACAAATCAGAACAAGTTATTATTATAATTCTAATACTTCAGCAACAGGAACGGTTTCTAAGCTTAAATTTACAAAAGAGCAAAAATGGATGATAGGAACTGTTTTAGGTAAATTAGATGCAAAGATGATGTTTGAAATTCAAAAAGAGTATTTAGACAATAACCGTTTAGGAATTCCTCTACTTTTTATGCATGATATTATACACGGATTTAAGACTATATTTCCTATTCCGCTAGCACTTTCATGTTCATGGGATGAGGAATTAATAGAAAAAACTGCAAGAGTTGCAGCAAGAGAAGGCAGTTCTTCAGGATATCAAGCAACATTTTCGCCTATGGTAGATATAGTCAGGGATCCAAGATGGGGAAGAGTTATTGAAAGTTTTGGAGAAGATACTCTTCTTAATAGTATATTCGGAGTAGCCATGGTTCGAGGATATCAGAATGGTGATTTAAAAGATCCAGATACCTTAATTTCTTGTGTAAAACATTTTGCGGCATATGGAGCTGCAGAGGGAGGAAGAGATTATAATACAGTTGATATTTCAGAATGCAGATTGAGAAATGAATATTTCCCACCTTATTATGAAGCTATAAAAGCTGGAGCAAAATCAATAATGTCTTCCTTTAATGTATTAAATGGAATACCAGCTACTGCTAATACATGGCTCTTGCGCAAAATATTAAGAGAAGAATGGGGATATGAAGGTGTCGTGATCTCCGACTGGGGGGCAGTAAAGGAACTAATACCTCATGGCACAGCGGAAAATAGCATAGATGCAGCCAAATTATCATTAAAGGCTGGAATAGATATTGAAATGGCTACTACAGCATACTTTGAAGCTTTACCAGAACTATGCAAAGATAAGAGCATGGAAAAGCTATTAGATGATGCAGTGGAGAGAATTCTTTTACTTAAAAATGAGAGTGGATTATTTGAAGATCCATACAGAGGGATTTCTTATGAAAAAGAAAAGGAAACATTGTTATGTAGTGATTTCAGAAAGGTAGCAAGAGAAGCAGCCTCTAAATCTGCAGTGTTATTAAAAAATTCCGATGTATTGCCTTTGGAGCGTAGTAAAAATGTAATATTAATTGGACCATATGCAAGTAGCTCATCAATATTAGGCCCATGGTCTTTAGATGGAGACCTTAATGATGTAATTACAATTGAACAAGGATTAATAAATAAGAATATCAGGCTTGAAGGCGTAGAAACGACATCCTTTAATGAAATTTCGAAAGAAAAATCAGAGGAAATAATAGAAAAAGCTAAAAGAGCAGATGTTATTGTATTAGCATTAGGAGAAGAAGAAGAAAAGAGCGGAGAAGCAGGATGTGTTAGCAATATAACTCTTCCAGAAGCTCAAATAAGGCTTTTACGTTGTATGAAAAAGTTGAACAAGCCTTTGATAGTTCTTCTAATAAACGGTCGTCCACTAGATCTTACTAATGTAATAGAAGAAGTCGATGCAGTTTTAGAGTGCTGGTTCCCAGGAACAGAAGGTGGAAATGCAATTGCAGATATTCTATATGGTGATTATAATCCAAGTGGAAAGCTTACTATGAGCTTTCCAAGAGGAGTAGGTCAAATTCCAGTTTATTATAATAATTTAGCAACAGGGAGACCAAAAGAATTACTTAAGAACGAAAAAAGATATAAGTCCCAATATTTAGATGTCCCAAATGAGCCACTATTTCCGTTTGGATATGGGCTGGGATATTCGAAGTTTAAGTATGATAATTTAAATATAAGTAAAAAAGAACTAAGCAAAAAAGAGCGAATATCATGTAGTGTTAATGTTACTAACATCGGAAAGTATACTGGTATAGAAACAGTACAATTGTATATGAGAGATAAAGTTGCAGATATTTCAAGACCAGTTAAACAGCTAATTAAATACAAACAAATTATAATTAATCCTAATGAAACAAAAACTGTAGAGTTTACCATCGATGAAAAAGATCTTCGCTATTGGAATGGTGAAAATCAATATAAAAGTGATGAAGGAATGTTTGAATTTACATTAGGAAAGGATTCTTCAGAAGGAACTTCTTTTGAGATTAGATTAATTAATTAGAATTTAAGAATTTCCCTCATTATTTATGGTGAGGGAAATTCTTTAAAAAATATTTTTAATAACTGTTAAAATATATATCTATTTTTTCATGTGACCTATCTTTCGTATATAATATAGTAAAGAGTCTTGTACAACAAATATAGGGAGGAAAAAATGCATAAAACATATTATCTAATGTTGTAGCAAAAAAAGATGATTATATTATAAAAGTGGAGGATTTATGAAATCAAGACAAGTAATTATGCTTAGAGATTTATTACATAATGAATATGTGCGACCCAATGAATTTATGGAAAAGTTAGGTATCAGCTTAAGGACTGTCAGGATGGAAATACATGAGATAAATGATATATTAAGACATAAAGATATGAGGATAAACTCGTCTTCAGCAAGAGGTTATTTTATTCTTAAGGAAGAGAGAACTCAGTTTTATGAATTTTTAAATAATATGATTTTGAGTTTGAAGAAGGTAGAATTGCCAGAAACACCTGGAGAAAGATTTTTATTTACTTTTATATATTTGACATTTATAAAAGAGCCTATTTCAGTTCAGAATTTAGCAGATATTATGTATGTATCAAAAACTGTAATGATAAAAACTCTAAAGGAAATTGATGAATATCTACGAAATTTTAATGGACTTAATATTGAAAGAACAAAAAAAGGCATCTATTTTCGTGGCAAAGAAAGAAGTATAAGGCATATATTATCTGAAACATTAAATTACAAAACATTTGGATCTATTTTAATGTATAAAGTTTTGAAATTTCAGTTTGGAGAGTCATACAGCAAAATATATGAAATTTTGCAAAAGGAATTGCCTATTATTTTATATAGAAATAATTTGATTCTAATTGATAAATCGGTAGAAGGATTTTTGTTAGATTTATTTATAATGATATATCGTAACAAAGCTGGATTACTTTTGAAATCAGAAACTAATAGACAATATCCTCAAGTATTTGAAGATATTATAAATGAAATTGAGGAGCTTTTAATTCAAAATGATATTAGAATATCTGAGTGAGACAGAAACTTTTTAAAGGACTGCCTTTTAACTAAAAGAGTATTATATGATGAATGTGTTAAATTGGAGCCAAGAAAAGAAATCGTGGATTTAACAGAAGAATTTTTATCGATAGTAGATAAAAAATATAATTGCAGTTACTTAAAAAATCCAGAGTTAAAGAAAATGTTAAGCATACATATAGATAAAATGCTTTATCGTTCAGAACAAGGACATTTTGAGCACAATGCATCTATAAGAAATGCAAAGGAATTATATAAGCTTCAAACAGAAATGGTAGATATATTATATAAACTAGTTTTTGATAAGTATGGTTATAAGATTCAAGAAGAAGAATTGGGCTTTATCATACTTTATATGGGAGCTTTTGCCCAAACAAAAATAAAAGCAATAATAATAAGTGATATTGGACAAAGTGCAGCTTCGAGTATGGCAAAACAAATCAATAATTACTGTGGTGATAAAATCGAAATCATAGGAAGTTTCTCTTTGAATTATATAAGACAGTACTCCATAGATGTAGATGTGATTTTTACTCCAATACGATTATTTAATGTTACATTACCAAGTAAAACTAAGATTATTTATATTAACTATGTATTGCAGGAGGAAAATATTAAGAGAATACAAGAATTTTTAATAAACTATCATGGAGGTGTAAATGAAGATTAAACTTATAGCATTGGATTTAGATGGGACAGTATTAAACAGTTGTGGTTATATAAGTGACAAAATGCTTACTGCAATTAAAATGGCGATTGAAAAGGGAGTTCAGGTGGTTCTGGCAACTGGAAGAAGTGTTGGATTAATATGTGATGAAATAAAATCAATAGAGGAAATTACATATGCAATATCTTCAAATGGAGCGGCTGTAGTAAACTTAAGAAAAAATGAAATAGTTTTTTCTAATTTTATTACTATAGATATTTTAAAGAAAATAATTAAAATAATTAAGGATTATCCAATCTTTGTTGAGTTTTATTCTAACGGGAATGCTTATATAGATGAAGCGGTTTTTATAAATCCCGTTAAATATGGATTATCAGAAAAATGCTTAAATCTTATGTCAGACAGTCATAATTTAATAAAGAATATTTTTTCGGTAGTTGATGATAGATCAGAATGTGAATGGATAAAATGTGTAGAAAAAATAAATATTCCATTTTTAAAAGATGATATGAAAAATGAAGTATATAATAGTTTGTTATCTATAAATGATAAAGTTAAAATAACCTCATCTGTAGAGGATAATCTTGAGATTAACATTCATAGCGCAAATAAGGGGGCTGGTCTGGAGAAACTAACTGAATTGCTAGAAATAGATTTGAAGGAAATAGCTGCTATTGGAGATAATAATAATGATATAGAGATGCTTCAGATGGCGGGAATTGGCATTGCAATGGGAAATGCAAGTGAAGATATTAAAGCTAAAGCAGATTTCATTACACTAGACAATGATAAAAATGGAGCGGCAGAGGCAATATTGCGAATTTTAGATAAAAATTTGCAATTTAGTTAACTGATATATTGTATTTATGATTTTCTAAATGGTGCAAAAGTCTAGAGATAAGAATTAGCGGTGCAATAAATATAGAAAAAAGTAGTTTATAAAAGGAAGGCTGGAAAATATGTTTAATTTATTTAATAGGACAAAGTTCAAAATAGTGTCACCAACGGAGGGAAAACTAAAGTCAGTAACATCTGTAATAGACGAGATATTTGCTTCTAAAGCTTTAGGTGATGGTTTTGCAATTGAGCCTAAACAAGGTGTTGTGTATTCACCTATAGTTGGTGTAGTATCAATGATTTTTCCAACTTTGCATGCAATAGGTCTAAAAGCTAACAATGGAGCTGAAATTCTAATTCATGTTGGTATTGATACAGTCAAACTCAATGGTAAAGGATTCAAAACATTTGTTAGAGAAGGGCAAAAGATAAAAATAGGTGATAAGCTTTTGGAATTTGATATAGAAGAAATAAAAGATAAAGTTCCATCAACTGATGTAATAGTTATATTTACTAGTGGCGAAATATGTGAAATCATTAATAGCGATATACAGGTTAATGTAGGACAAGCTAACATAGTCAATATTGTTAAGTAAGGTAATAATAGATAAAAGTTCTGTGAAATAGAATGTTTATAACGTATATGGAACTAAATTATGCGTATTGGATTTTAAATATTATGCTTTGGGCTGTAGATAGATTTGTGTAAAAACAAAATCTATCTACAGCCTATTTTATTGATATATCTTTATTTCTGATTAGGCTTTAGTGTGTTTTCAATAGCCTTTAAAATTGTTTTACTGCTATTTGTTGCTCCTGAAACAGTATCTACTTGTAAACTTTGTGCTTTAACTACCATGCTTGGAATAACTTCTGCAGGCTTGCCTCTATCGGTTTTATGTTCTAGCAAATTTATATTTTCAATCTTGTGGTTTTTAACTGTAACTGAAACTTTTGCGCTAATTAAATTAACATCGTATGAACCAATATATTTTCCATCGGGAATCTTTGATAAATCTACGTTGTTAATTGTTAATTCCTTAATTGTTTTTTGATAATTTCTAACAGAGATTAGATATTTTCCTCCAACTATGATACTGGTGATAACAACAAGACAAACTACACCTAATAATATTTTTTTGACATTTAACATATAAAATACATCCTTTACTTTTTAATAGATTCTAATAAAAGGCTAATTCCATCTTCTGTTAAATTAATAATATTTTTTTGCAGTATAATAATATTTTATCATAAATTTCCAAACTATTGGGTTTGAGACTTTAAAGATAAATTATTGTTGCATTTTTTATTATGATTCAGAATAGCTAGAAATTAGGGAATTAGTTAAGTTCTTATACAGTTTATTAGCTTATGGATTGTCTATACATAATATGAAATATTTAATTTGTTTTCATGTGTCTTACATGGTTCAGTTATAATATGAGTAGTCTGAAAATGAAATAGAATTTGTACAAAAATGATAACAAATATATTTTGATATAAGTTATAATCAAGGTGTAAATATTTACAAAGTGGTTATAGTGTATCATGAAATGGGGGAAATATGAGTTCATATATTTTTGAAACAATTGAGCATGAAGAGAAATATCCAGCAAAGGTGTTTGTAACATCAATTGAACATTCTAGTTTTCATTGGCATTATGATTATGAATTAATTTTAGTTTTGAAAGGATCTTTAATAGTAAATGCAAGCCCCAAGATAACGGTTTTGGAAGCAGGGGATATTGTGTTATTAAATTCAAAAGCAGTACATGAATTACAACGTACTAAGGAAAATAATTTATGCTTATTTATTCAGATGAATGAAAATTTATTCAAAAATACAAAAGATGATAATAGATCGTATTATTTTTACTTAAACAGCAAGCTTAATGATAAAAAGCCTAAGAACGGATACGATGCATACGTTACTAATGCTGCCAAAATTGGACTTGAGAGTCAGAATGATGAAGTATTTAACACTTATCGGGTAAAATCTTTAGTTTATATGTTAATAGCGGATTTATTTGAATTCACATTATATGATATTCATCAAAAGGCTGTAGATTTGAAAGAAACAGAAAACACAGAATTGCTCATGCAGGTAATAAACTTTATCCAAAAAAACAGTACAAAAGATACAGTATTAGATGAACTATATAAATTTATAGGCTTGTGCGAGAAATCAGTTTATCGTTTCTTAAAGGCAAACATTGGATTATCACCTAAAGATTTAGTACTTAGCAGCAAAATAGAGGCTTCTAAATATATGCTTAAGTTTTCAAACAAGTCAATTAGTTTTATAGCAAATGATTGTGGCTTTTATTCTGAAAGTACTTTTTACAGAGCTTTTAAAAAAGAAATAGGTGTGACCCCTGCTGAATACCGGAAAAGTGGAGCAAGTTTAAATGCGGATCCTAATGTACAAGGCTATTTGCGTTTTGATTTTAAAGAATCTATCAATTTATTAGAAAAATATTGTAAAGGAGATATGTAAAAATGAAATGTACTAAATTAAAAAGATTATCTTATACTGAAAAGGCAAAGGAAATAGTTAACTCTTTAACTTTAGAAGAAAAGGTTTCCTTAATGGGTGGAAATGTTACTCTTAATGATATGCTTTCTGATTTGAGAGATGCTGATGAGCAAAAACATTATAATAGTTATCCTTATCCAGCAGGAGGAATAGAGAAGAATAAGGTACCTCCTATGCTTTTCTGCGATGGTCCAAGGGGCGTAGTTTGTAGTGCAGGAAAAAGCACATGTTTTCCAGTATCAATGCTTAGAGGTGCGACATTTGATACAGCATTAGAAGAAAAAATAGGTAATGCTATAGGGAAAGAAGTTCATGGGTATAAAGGTAACTTATTTGCAGGAGTATGTATTAACCTTCCATATAATCCGGGCTGGGGAAGAAGCCAAGAAACTTATGGTGAAGAATCTTTTCACTTAGGGGAAATGGGACGAGCATTAGTTAAAGGTGTACAGGACGAAAATGTAATCGCGTGTGTAAAACATTTTGCTTTTAACCAAATGGAAATTTCCAGATTTAAAGTAAATGTTGAATGTGATAAGCGTACTGAAAGAGAAGTATTTCTTCCTCATTTCAAGAAATGTGTTGATGCAGGTGCAGCAGCTATTATGAGTTCTTATAACTTATACAAAGGAACTCATTGTGGACATCATGATTACTTATTAAATCAGGTATTGAAAAAGGAATGGGATTTTGATGGATTTGTTATGAGTGACTTTATTTGGGGAGTCAGAGATACGGTTGAAGCAGCTAATGGTGGACAAGATATGGAAATGTGCTGCACTCAGTTCTTTGGAGATAAATTAGTAGAGGCTGTAAAAAATGGACAAGTAAAAGAAAGTAAAATTGATGAATCTGCATTGCGTATCGTGCGTACATTGCTAGCATTTGAAGATGCTTATTCAAATGAATATGATGAGAGTGTAATTGGATGTGAAGATCACATTAAGCTTGCACTTCGGGCAGCAAGAGAGGGGATTACATTAATTAAGAATGAAAATAATGTATTGCCACTAAGCAAAGATAAAGCAAAAAAAATTGTTGTGTTAGGAAAGTTAGGTGATAAAGAAGTAATTGGAGATCACGGTTCAAGTCAGGTAAGACCAGCTTATGTCATAACACCATTACAAGGAATTGCAAATTCAGCACCTAAAGCACAAGTTGTATATTACAATGGCGAAAATTTGGAACATGCAAAAGAATTAGCTAAAGATGCAGACGCAGTTATATTTGTAGTTGGATATAACTATGACGATGAAGGTGAATATATATCAGAAGATGAATTTGAATCTTATACAGGAGCAGTAGGTGGAGATAGAAAAAATTCATTAGGTCTTCATGAAAATGAAATTAAATTAATACAGGAAGTAGGTCCTGTTAACACTAATTCCATAGCTGTGTTAATTGGTGGAAATATGATAATGATGGAAGAATGGAAAGAAAGCGTCGGAGCTATAATGATGGCATATTATCCAGGTATGGAAGGCGGAACTGCAATAGGAGAGATTATATTTGGAGATGTTAATCCAAGTGGAAAACTACCATATGTAATTCCATTTAAAGAAAGTGATCTTCCACAAGTAAATTGGGATATAACATCTCAATGGTATGATTACTATCATGGATATACAAAGTTAGAAAAGGAAGGCATAAAACCATCTGTTCCATATGGATTTGGACTATCTTATACTAAGTTTGATTTTAATGATGCAAAGTTTGATGCATCTGATGATAGTGTTATTGCTAAATGTACTGTTAGAAATATAGGGAAAATGGCGGGGGATGAAGTCGTACAAATGTATGTTGGATTCAAAAATTCTTCTGTTAAGAGACCTGTAAAATTGTTAAGAGGTTTTGCACGTGTAAATTTGCAGCCAGGAGAAAGCAAAGAAGTGACAATAACTTGTCCTAAAGAGGAACTTTGCTGGTATAATCCAAAAACAGAACAAATGGAATTAGAGAAAATGGAGTATGAGGTGTATATAGGAAGCAGCAGTGCGGATTCAGATCTACACATGGGAAAAGTTACATTGTAATTGTCTCAAATACAAATGAAATGACAGAGTGAAAAGTATTAGTTTAATGACAGTTAATATTAGTTGGTTGATTGGTTAATATTAACTGTACATAAAAATATAATTACTTTACTCTGCCATATCAATCCATATTTTTATAATATATAAGTTTTAATTAGAATTCAATACTTTTTGAATAAGCATTATTTTGAAGACTCAAAAAAGTTTCAGCATTTATTATTTATTGATAAATGTGCATCATTAATTAGAACATATATATTCTTAAAGTAATCGTTTAATTACTTTATATGTTGAGTACTATGAAAGGAATGAGTATTTTTATGGAAGAAAAAATTAATTTAAAAGAAAAGATTTCTTATTCAATAGGCGATGTAGGATGTAACTTTGTGTATGTGCCAATTACTTCTTTTTTGATGATATATTATACTAATAGTGTTGGACTTGGAGTAGCAGCAGTTGGGACACTAATGCTGATTGCGAGACTTTTAGATGGTGTAACAGATTTATCAATTGGAGCACTTATTGATAAAACTAATACAAGGTGGGGTAAAACAAGACCTTGGATTTTATGGAGTGCACCATTTATGGGAATTGGTTTGATATTATTGTTTAATGTTCCTATGGGTCTCAGCGATGGTGGAAAGCTGATTTATGCATATATCACTTATATATTTTTAGTGTCAATTGTATACACGGCATCAAATTTGTCATATTGTACATTGCTATCAAGAATATCAAGCAATATACAGGAACGTTCAGTTTTGAGTTCAATTCGATTTGTTTTTGTTATTTCATTTACTATTATATTATCAATGATTACAAATCCATTGGTTGAAAAGTATGGGTGGTCAAAACTTTCAGTTATTTATGGAATAATTTCATGTGCATTTCTATTCATAACATTTGCATTTACCAAGGAAAGAAATCAGGATGAAAAGGGAGAAAAATTCAAGTTAAAAGTAGGAATTGGTTCCTTGATGAAAAATAAATATTTTTTACTTATAGCGATTATGTTTATTATTATTTATACAGATATGGGACTATTTTCAGGAGCTACTCTTTACTATACAACTTATGTATTGAATAATGCTAACTTAATGGGTATGCTTACTTTAGCACTTTATGCACCTATGATAGTTGGATTTGCACTTTTACCTAAGTTCATAAGTAAATTTGGCAAATGGAAAGTTATGATGTTTGGTTTTATAGTGAAATTGATAGGTGTTATTATTATGGCAATTAACCCTACTTCTTATGGGCTTGTTATGGCAGGAAGCATTATAAAGGGGTTTGGTATGGCACCTCTAATAGTTGGGATTTTTGCAATTGTCGCAGATGCTGTAGATTATGGAGAATGGAAAACAGGAGTACGTGCAGATGGATTAATTAACAGTTGTGTAAGTTTTGGAATGAAATTAGGAGGTGGTCTTGGTACTGCAATTCTCGGATGGATTCTTGACTTCGGAAAATATAATGGAACAGCTACTGTACAGACAGGTGCAGCAATAAAGGCAATTAATATTTCATTTATATACTCAGGAATTGTATTTACCATAATTGGATTAATTGTAATGTATTTTATAAATATGGACAAGTTTTCGAATAAGATGGTAACTGAACTTAATATTAAAAGAACCTCTAAATCTATAGAATTAAATTAATTTTATAAATTTAGGTTACAGATATGTAGGAATACTTCCATATTCATAAAGATTAACAAGTAATAACTAAATTGCAGGAGGGAGAGAGTAGTTAGTTAATTTTTCGAATTTCTCAATCGAGGTTTAGTTAAGTAAAAATCCAAGTTTTATTGCTTGAAAATTTGTATATTGATAATTCATTTGATATGATTTTGATTTGAAATATTTATGTATAGACTCTTGTTATAATTGCTGTTTATAAACGCAATTATAACAAGGATTTATCATAAATATTTTTTTATTTTCTAGGAACTCCCTATGAAGGCAAAGTCTTCACAAAATATAATGGAAATAATTTTATTTAATAAGTATTACCACAAATTTCAAGATAATGTCCTCCAATGTAAGGTTGACAAATTTTACTGATGAATATAAAATAAATACCGACAGCAAATGAAAAACATTATCATTTGAATATAAAAATCAAATAAGGATTAATTAAATAAAATACATAACAATTAGGAGGATTATCATGAAATTAAAAGGAATAACTACGATTATTCTTGCTTGTACTTTATTAATAACGGGATGCTCAAGTGGAGCGGCTAAAAATGAAGATAAATCTAATGTGGGACAAAGTGCGACTGTAACTTATCCGCTTACTATTAAACATGCTTTTGGTGAAACAGTAATTGAAAAACAACCAGAAAAGGTTGTTACAATTTCTTGGGGAAATCAGGATGTACCATTAGCATTAGGAGTTGTACCAGCAGGAGTTTCTAAAGCTAACTATGGAAAAGCAGATGAAAATGGTTTATTGCCATGGACAGCAGAAAAATATAAAGAGTTAGGTGTAGACAAACCTGTTACTTTTGACGATGTAGATGGTTTAGATTATGAAGCTATCAGTAATGCAAAGCCAGATGTTATATTAGTTGCATATTCAGGAATAACACAAGAAGAATATGATTTATTAAGTAAAATTGCGCCTGTTGTAGCATATCCTAAACTTCCTTGGCAAACATATTGGCGTGATCAAATATCAATTAATTCAACTGCAATGGGTAAAAAAGATGAAGGAGACAAATTGGTTTCAGATTTGGAAAAGCAAATAACAGAAAAAACTAGTGAGTATCCTAAGCTTAAAGGTAAAAAGGCTGTTTTCTGTTACTTTAATCCAGCTGACTTAGGTAAATTTTATATATATCTTCCAACAGATCCTCGAGCAGCATATTTAACTGATTTAGGATTAGAATTACCAGAGAGTGTTAAAAAGCTTGCGCAGACTTCAGATAGTTTTGCTCTTGAAATTAGTTCAGAAAATATTGATAAATTAACAGATGTAGATGTAATAGTAACGTATGGAAATAACACATTAGTAAAACAATTGCAATCAGATGCTCTACTTGGAACAGTTCCAGCAATAAAAAGAGGATCAGTTGCCGTAATAGAAGATGGATCAGCACTTGCAGCATCTTGTACTCCTACTGCCTTATCAATTCCAGCAACAATAGATGAATATCTAAAAATAATTGGAGAGGCAGCAGATAAAGCATAATGAGATTTAGAAAGACAGTAGGAATATATTTAGGTAGTATTTTTTTACTAGGTATATGTGTAATAATATCACTGGCATTTGGGTCAAAAAATATAGGAATTAGCCAAGCAATAAATGCTTTATTAAATAGTAATGATACGTCTTTTGCTGCATTAGTTGTTCGAGAACGTATTCCAAGAACAATTTTTAGCATTATGGCAGGAGCTTCTCTTGGAATATCAGGGGCTCTTATGCAAGCAATCACTAGAAATCCAATAGCAGACCCAAGCATTTTAGGAGTTAATACAGGTGCATCTTTATTTGTTGTAATTGGAATAGCATTTTTTAATATAAATTCAGCTAACGAGTATATCTGGATTGCATTAGCTGGAGCAGGAATAACATCAATATTTGTTTATACTATAGCTTCTATTGGAAGCGGAGGTATGACACCAATAAAACTTGCTTTGGCAGGCTCAGCTACTAGTGCGGTTTTAACCTCTTTAGTAAGTGTAATAATACTTCCTAGAAGTGAGGTTATAGATGCATATAGATTTTGGCAGGTCGGAAGTGTAAGTGGTGCAACTTGGGAGAGTATTGACTTAATGTTACCATTTTTAATAATTGGATTAATAATAAGCATAATATCAGCACCAGCATTGGATATTTTAGCTTTAGGAGATGAGGTTGCAACTGGTCTTGGAGTAAATATAGGAATTATTAGGATTATATGTGCAATTGCAGGGGTTATACTATGTGGTGCAACAACAGCTATTGCAGGACCTATAGGATTTGTAGGTTTAATGATTCCTCACAGTATACGTCTCATTTTTGGCTCAAATTTAAGAGGTTTAGTTCCAATGTCGGCTATTGGAGGAGCGGTGATTTTAACAATTTCAGATGTTTTGGGAAGAGTAATTGGAAGTCCTGGTGAACTTCAGGTGGGAATTATTACTGCATTTTTAGGAGCACCAATTCTTATTATCATTGCAAGGAAAGCGAAGGTGAGGGCTATATGATAAAAACTACTCACTCTATGATAAAAGAAGGTTATATAAAAAGAAAAAAACGCATGATTAGCGTTAATATAATTCTCTTTGCTTTAACATTAAGTCTTTGCGGAGTTATGCTTTTATATGGTAAAACTAATTATTCATTAAGTACAGTTATAAGAGTACTTAGTGGGGAAGAGATACAAGGAGCTACATTTACTATAGGAACCTTGCGTTTACCAAGAATGTTTTGTGGACTTTTAGCAGGGCTAGCCTTTGGAATTGCAGGAAATACATTTCAAACTATGCTTAGAAATCCACTAGCTAGTCCTGATATTATAGGAATAAGTTCAGGGGCTAGTGTGGCAGCGGTATTTTGTATATTAGTTCTTCACATGAGTGGAAGCAGTGTTTCTATCGCAGCTGTAATTTCTGGAATTTTAGTTTCAGGACTTATATATATGTTCTCTAAAGGCACAGGATTTTCAGGTGGAAGATTAATACTTATAGGAATTGGAATGCAAGCAATGTTAAATGCCCTTATATCATTTTTGCTGGTCAAGGCTTCAGAACACGATGTCTCAAAAGCACTCACATGGTTAAATGGTAGCTTAAATGGGATGAGTATGAAAGATGTCCCAAGCTTACTTGTAGTTGTTATTATATTTGGAGTTATCATTTTATGTTTAACTAATCATCTTCAAATATTAGAATTAGGAGATGAATTTGCAACAACACTAGGTATTAAAATAAATTTAATAAGAATCACACTTATCTTAAGTTCAGTATTTTTAATTGCTTTTGCAACGGCTGTTACAGGCCCTATAGCTTTTGTTGCATTTTTATCAGGTCCAATTTCAGCAAGACTTGTTGGGTTAGGTTCGCCAAATGTTTTAGCATCAGGTTTAGTTGGAGCATTATTAGTACTTGGAGCAGATATGATTGGCCAGTTTGTATTTAGTACAAGATTTCCTGTAGGTGTAATTACAGGAATTTTAGGAGCACCATATATGCTATTGCTTCTAATAACTATAAACAGAAGGGGGCAAGCATAATGAATGAAAAACAGCGATTGCTTGAAGCAAAAAACTTAGTAACTGGGTATGAAAAAAAGATTATAGTTGATGGAATTGATATAGCTATTCCAAGTAATAAAATCAGTGTTATTATTGGAGCAAATGCATGTGGTAAATCAACTTTGTTAAAAACACTTGCAAGGCTCATTAAGCCAATTTCAGGAGATGTTGTAATTGACGGTAAAAAAATAACTTCAATGCCTTCTAAAAAATTGGCACAAGTTTTAGGACTGCTTCCACAATCACCAGTAGTTCCAGAAGGGATAACAGTCTGGGACTTAGTTTCAAGAGGTAGATTTCCATATCAAGCATTTTTAAAAAGCATGGATAAAAGTGATTTTGATGCTGTAGAAGAGGCGCTTGAAATAATGGGAATAACAGATCTTGCTAATCGTAGTGTAGATGAACTATCTGGAGGGCAACGCCAAAGAGTTTGGATAGCTATGGCACTAGCTCAGCAGACAGATATACTTCTTTTAGATGAACCAACTACATATCTTGATATTGCTTATCAAGTAGAGATACTTGATTTATTGACGGATTTAAACCGCAGAAGAGGAACTACTATTGTAATGGTACTTCATGATATAAATTTATCTGCCAGATATGCAGATTATATATTTGCTCTTCGGAAGGGAAAACTAATTGGTAAAGGTGAACCATCAAAGGTTATAACATCAGAATTAATCAATGAAGTGTTTGGATTAGATTGTGTGGTAATACAAGATCCAGTGTCCAATTCGCCTTTTATAGTGCCAAGAGGAAGACATCATGTTAATATATAAATACTCGAGGTATAATTTAAACTAGTGGGTTAGCTAAACATTGAAGGTATAGAGCAAGGTTATCTTCATATACATAGATATATGAAGAAGTCAATTTTATAAGCTATTTAGTAAAATCAGATTAGATTTATTGATGAATTTCAAATGTTATGCTTTGCCTCTACCATAAAATTCACGAAAATCTAAAATTAATATACCCCCTCTATAGTAGACAGTTAAAATAATAAAACTGTTTCTATAAAGGGGGGTATTTTATATGGATAAATTTTAAAATTAAAAGTATTCTATTATGTCAAATTATAGATTGTAGTAAATTCAAAAAATTTTCGTAGGAATTGCAATTTAATATTGAATATTTCAAGTCATCACTATTAATTATTTTAAGAAAGATATCGTAAATTTTATCCATCTCAAAGTAATCATTTTTATTAATTGCAATCATAAAAACTAAACTTACACTAGTATTTTTATTCCACAAAATAGGTTCCTTCAATATAGCAATGCATATTTTGGTTAAAATTGCACTTAACTCCATTGGGTGAGGTATTGCTAAAAAGTCATCGATATTAGTAGGAGAAAGAGTCTCCCTATAAAAAACCGAGTTTTTAAAGGATGGCAAAATTATATCGTTGTTATTTAAAGTATCACACATCAAATTTAGTAATTCTTCTTTTTTATTTACATTAGGAGACTTTAAAAATAAATTAGAGTCAAAATATTCACTTAATACTTTATTATATACTATAGGTTCATCAGTTATAGCCTTAGAAATTCCTTCAATATCTTTGTTTAGTAAAGCGAAATCAACCAATATAACGGGATGATTTTTATTTTCAAGAGGAATTGTTGAGATTATTAAGTCAATATTATTTAAATCATGCACAAGATATTGATTATATGATAAGCATTCAACTATATTTAGTTTGTCTCTAAAGACTTTATTAAGCCTTGTTTCTAATAATCGGCTTGTACCGTAACCAGAACCACAAACTATAACAACCTTTTTGCAATTAATATTCTTATCAAAATATCTTTCTATCGCCGCACCAATATGTAGAGATACGTATCCTATTTCATCTTCAGTAAAAGTATAGACAGTTTGCTTGAAGATATTTTCTACAGCAGTTAAAGTTATTTCAAATGCAAGAGGATAGTTACTTTTTATAGTATTGATAAGTGGATTTGCTTTATTTTGATTATAGTATTTTGAATTCAAAATAGATTTAAAATGAAGTATTAAATCATTAAGTAAAGTGGTATCATTTTTTAAATCAAAATTATAATGGATATATATATAATCTAGTAAATTTTTAGTATAGTCGATTATTTTTTCATCGGTATTATCTTTAACTATTAGTTTAGGAGTACTTTTTGATTTGAAATGATTATATATATAAATTCTTTCATTTGATGGAATATTGAAATTAAAACATTCTTCAATTTCAGCATAAATAGGTGTTATAGCTTTTTTTAGATACGAATCTTTAGGCAGATCCTCTAATTCTCCTATTAAAACGTGTCCATTATTAACTCTACTTATTGCTATAGCAAGGTGAATTATAAAATTTTTTAAGCTGAAATCAGAGAATTCTATGTGGAATTCATGAACATACCTTAAAACTATCTCTTGAAGTTTCTTTAAGTCAATATTTTTAAATACTTCAACTTCTTCATCTGTTATACCTAAGATATAATTTTCAAAATCTCGATTTATTATATTCTCTGAAATACATTTTCTTATATTTAGTTCATTACCTTGAATTTTAATTCCATAGTAAGGTTTTGATATAAGATTGAGATCGTATCTTGATAAAATAGATTTTATGCTTTTTATATCATTTAATATAGTAGTTTTGCTAATATATAATTTATCAGCTAAGTCTTCAAGCTTTGTATAGTTATCGCTATATAAGAGATATCTCAAAATGTATTTATTTCTCTCTATTGGAGAGTTTGGTATGTCATTATCTTCCATGATATCTTGAGTAATTTCTGCTAGATATTGTTGATATTTATTTAAATCTAAAATATCAATGTAATATCCTTCATTTCGTTTTATTTTTATTGCAGCTCCATGACTTTCCAGAATGGAATTTAATGCTGCAATATCTCCTCTTATTGTTCTTTCACTTACATTTGTTATTTTACTTAAAGCTTTACAAGAAATTTTTGATTCATTCTTATTTAAAAGTTCAAATAGAACAAGAAGCCTTTTTTGAATAAGCAAACAACTTACCTCCTTAGTGTTAAAAAATAATATGAATAGTACATAAATGTTTATCTATATTACGAAAATAAAGTTGAAATTTAAACATGTACTATTAGCACAAAATATAGATTATTTAAAATTCTGACTATATTATTTAATAATAATATAAATAGTTAGGAGGGTAAAGGAAAAACTTAGTATAATAATTTCCACTTCAAAATGGAAATAGTATATGTTTAGGTTTTTATGAAAAAGATTTATATTAATAGTGTAATCAATTTCAAAGAGAAGAGAGATGAGCGAAAATGTTAGATGAAAAAAATGTATTTTTAAATGTAGAAATAGATACAAAGACTGATGCATTAAAATTTTTGGCAAAGAAAGCTGTTGAGAATGGTATAGCTAAAAATGAGAAGGGAGTGCTTAAAGATCTTTTAGCGAGAGAAGAAGAATATTCAACTGGTGTGCAGGATGGATTTGCAATTCCACATGCAAAAAGTTCAAATGTTATTGAACCGTCTATATTTTATATTAAGACAAAAAATGAATTAGAATGGGAAACCTTAGATGGTAGTAATGTAAAGTATATATTTAGTCTTATGGTTCCAGAGGAAAATGAAAATAATGTACATTTAATGATGTTATCAAAACTTGCTACTTGTTTGATGGAGGATGATTTTAAAAAAGAAATAATATCTTCAGAAGACAAGAGTAGTTTAATAAAATATATATCAAAAAAAATGGAGGAGGAATAAAAATGAAAATTGTAGCAGTTACATCATGCCCAGCAGGATTAGCCCATACACCAATGGCGGCAAAGGCATTAACTGAAGCTGGAAAAAAATTAGGACACGATATCAAGGTTGAACAGCAAGGAATTATGGGGAAAGTAAATGGCATAACTCAAGAAGAAGTTAAAGCAGCAGACTTTGTATTAATTGCTTCAGATCAACATATTGATGGTATGGAACGATTTGAAGGAAAAAAGGTGATAAAAGTAAAAATAGGAGTTGCACTTAAGCAGCCAGAAGCAGTTTTAACAAAATGTATAGAAGCTTTAACAAAATAAAAATAATCTCATTCCGGCAAGAACGAGATTATCAATATACTTATTAATAATAAGTATGCATAATAAATATTTCACACTAATTATATCATTTTAAGGATACAAAAAATAGTTTACAATTAAATATTTTGTAAAATTTTATAACCAAAACATGCAAGGAGGTTTTTATTTATGAAAAAAGGGAATTCATTACTTCAAGAATTAAAAGGTCATTTGATGACTGGTATTTCATATATGCTGCCACTAATTATAGGAGCGTCTTTAGTAGTTGCAGTGCCAAAGCTTATAGGATTAGCTATAGGAATAACAGATTTCGGACCATATAAAGATACAACAGGGTTTTATCATATATTATACTTAATAGAACAATCAGGCTGGGTAGGCGTTGGCATGGTTAATACTATACTTGGTGGATTTATAGCTTATTCAATTGGAGAAAAGCCGGCTATGGCAGCAGGGTTTATTGGAGGCTTAATTGCAAGCAATACAAAAGCCGGTTTTTTAGGCGCAGTTATAGCAGGTTTTGTGGCAGGATATGTTGCTAAATTCATAAAAGAAAAAGTGCAAATTACTGGAGCTGCAGCTTCAATGGTTCCACTTATAATTTTACCACTTATAACTGTTGGAACAATTGCTATTTTAATGGGAGTAATATTATCAGGACCGTTAGCAGCTATAAATACATCTCTTATTGAATGGATTAAAGCTATGACTGCAAATGGAACAAATGTTGTTATATTAGCTGTGATTTTAGGTGCAATGATTGGATTTGATTTAGGTGGACCGGTAAATAAGGCAGCATGGATGGCTGGAAATGTATTACTTACAGAAGGTGTTTATTTACCAGCAATTTTAATTAATTGTGCTATTGTTATACCTCCACTAGCATATGGTATTGCCACATTTATTAGAAAATCAAGGTTTTCACCATCTTTTAGAGAAGCTGGAAAAGGAAACTTGATTATGGGATTCATAGGAATTACAGAGGGAGCGATTCCTTATACATTATGTAATCCCTTAAAGTTAATTCCTGTTAATATGTTAGGATGTGCAGTTGGAGCTGGGCTTACAGCATTATTAGGAGCACATGCTATAATGCCTCCAATTGGTGGATTATATGGATTTATTTCAGTTGGATCTGGCTGGGCATACTTAGTAGGAATAGTAGCTGGATCACTTGTAATTGCAATCTTATCAACTATCCTTGTTGATTTTAATGATAACGGAGAAGCAGCAGTAAATGATAGCGGAGATAATGAGGAAATAATTTTAGAAATGGAATAAAATATTGAGGCTATCTCAAATTAAACGCTAAAATAATTTATATTAGTTGGAAATTTGAGAGAGCCTCACTTTATAGGAGGAATTATGAAAAACAAAGTACATGTTGTACCACATAGCCATTGGGATAGGGAGTGGTATTTTACAACTTCAAGATCAAAGATATACTTAATGAAAGATTTCAAAGACGTTTTAGATACATTAGAAAATAATAAAAATTTTAAATATTTTATGATTGATGCACAAGCATCTTTGTTAGATGACTATTTAAAATGGGTTCCAGAAGATAAAGAGAGAATAAAGTCTTTAGTTAAAAAAGGAAAATTAATAATCGGACCTTGGTATACTCAAACAGATCAACTTGTTATATCAGGTGAATCAATAGTTAGAAATTTATATTACGGAATTGAAAGGTGTAAAGAATTTGGAGATTATATGAAAGTTGGATATGTTCCGGATTCTTTTGGTCAATCAGCTCAAATGCCACAGATTTATAGTAGCTTTGGAATAAAAGACTCACTATTTTGGAGAGGCGTTTCTGATGATATGGTAGATTCAACAGAGTTCAACTGGAAGGGCTCTGATGGAACTGTAGCTTTTGCTGTACAAATTCCTTTTGGGTACTATTGTGGTGGAAATATTCCAGAAGAGGAAGGTGATTTAAAGAAATATTTAGATGAGCAGATAGGAAAGCTAAAAGAAAAAGCGAGTACTAATAATGTATATCTGCCAAATGGTTTTGACCAAGCTCCAATAAGAATTAATCTTCCAGAAATATTAGAAAAAGCAAATTCTATAGATAAAGATAATGAATATATTATAAGCAATATTGAAAATTATATTGCAAGCGTTAAGGCAGAAAGAAGTGATTTTAAAGAACTTGAAGGGGAATTTGTTAATGGGAAACATATGAGAATTCATAAATCAATTTTTTCATCAAGATCTGATTTAAAGATGATGAATAATCATCTGGAAAACTACATAGTAAATGTGGTGGAACCAATATTAACTATGAGCTATTCGCTAGGAAATGAATATCCTCATACAACTATGAAAGACATATGGAAGCTAATGTTTGAAAATGCAGCTCATGACAGCATTGGAGCATGTAATAGTGATACGACTAATGAAGATGTTTATATGAGATATAAACAAGCAAGAGATTTATCAACAAATTTATTAGATCTTCATATGAGATTAATATCAACTAAGATTAAAAATAATAATGAAGAAATTACACTAACATTATTTAATGCATATCCTAAAAATAGAACAGAAGTAATTGAATTTGAAGTTTTTATACCGGAAGAAGATTTTATAATTAAAAATAGGGAAGGAAAAGAACTTAAATACGTTATAAAGTCTAAGGAAGATATAACTGATTATGTTTTAATGCAGACTATAAGATTGAATCCAAGCAAAAAGATTTATATGCCAGATAAGGTATATAGGGCTAAAATAGCACTTAAGGCTGAAGATATACCAGCTGTAGGATATACACAAGTTGTATTTGAGTTAAACAAGAAAAACAACCTTTCAGTTAAGGCCGAGCTAGGGGATACAATAGAAAATAAGTATTATAAAATTTCTGCAAATGAAGATGGTTCTATTGATATTTTAGATAAGAGTTCTAACAGGCTTTATTCAAAGCAAGCTGTTCTTGAGGAAAATGGAGATGATGGAGATTCTTATAACTATTCTCCACCAAGAAAGGATTTAATAGTATCTTCTTTAGCATTTAAATCAGAAACTAAGGTATTGAAATCTGAAATACAAGAAGAATTAATAATAAGATATTGTATGAAGGTTCCAGCTTCTTTAGAAGAAAGAGCAGGTGGAAATGCTTCTGTAGATATGCCTGTAGAAATGAAAATCTTATTAGACAATGATAAAAATATGATAAGCTTTAAAGTTGATATAGATAATGTAGCCTTATCTCATAGAGTTAGAGTATTATTTAATACTGAAATTGCTTCAAAATTATCAATTGCAGATCAGCAATTTGGAATAATAAGCAGAAAAACTGTATTAGAAGAAGATATAAAGCTTTGGGAAGCAAATCAAGATCAATGGCAGGAAAAACCTATAACAATAGAACCAATGCAAAGCTTCGTAACATTAGAAAATGGGGAAAGAGGATTAGCTGTAATAACTGAAGGTGTTAGAGAATATCAAATAGTTGGAGAGAAATTCGATACCATAGCTTTAACTTTATTTAGAAGTTTTGGTTATATGGGAAGAGAAAATTTACTTTATAGACCAGGTAGAGCTTCAGGAGAAAAGATTGTAGAAACCCCAAATGCACAGTTATTAGGAAAGCTGGAATTTGATTTTGGTGTTCACATTTATAATGAGGAATTTGATAAAGCTCATATTGCCAATGCGGCAAAAAGATTCTTAACTCCAATTCAAGTATATGAATATGCTGATTTCCTAAATGGAAGAATGATATTTGCCTTTAGAGATGAAGAACAAATATATGAAAATAGTTACAGCTTATTTGAATTTGAAAATGAGAATTTTGCTTTAAGCTCAATAAAGAAAGAGGAAAATGGTACAGGATTAGTTATTAGAATATTTAATCCAATGAAGAGTGAAGTTACAAAAGGAAAAATAACATTTAACAAGAAAGATAAAGATGCTTATTATGCAATGCTTGATGAAAGTTACTTAGAGAAAAGTAAAATTTCAATAGAAGATAGAAGCATTAATCCTAAGCCATTAAGCCATTGTAAAGTACAGACTATAGTAATTAAATAACAATTTTAAATAAGCATATTTTGACTTGTTACTTTATTTTACATGACTTAGGAAAATTAAAAGGTTGAATAAAATATATTCAACCTTTTAGCATAATAAGGAATGTAAAATTTCAGTAGTTATTAGTGAGGAGGAGATAGTTTTGTCTTATTCAATTGGAATTGATATTGGAGGAACAAATTTAAGAGTTGCTATTGTTTCTAAGGAAGGAAAAATAATAGAAAATTATAAAACCGAAAATGAAGTTGTAAAAGGAGCATCATATAATTTAGATAAGCTAGTTAATCACATTAAAACAGTATGGAAGGATTATGAAATAGAAAAAGTTGGAGTTGGAGCACCAGGGCCATTAGATTTAAATATAGGAAGAATAATTAATCCTCCAAACTTAAAAGGGTGGGAAAACTTTGATATAGCAGAGTATTTGAAGAAAAAATTAAAGATGTGTGTTAAAGTGAACAATGATGCAAATGTAGCAGGTTTTGCAGAAAGTTTATTCGGAAATGCTAAAGGATGCTCATCTGTATTTTATATAACTGTTTCAACTGGAGTTGGAGGCGCACTGATTATGGATGGAAAAATAATAAATGGAGCTCATAGCCAAGCAGCTGAAATACACAATATGATTATAAATGAAGATTCATACAGTCATTCTGGATTAAATAAAGGAGGCTTAGAAGGGCAATGTAGTGGAGTTAATATAGCAAGAATAGCTTCTGAGATTTATGGAAGAAAAATAAGAACTAAGGAAGTATTTGAATACTATGACAATAAGGATGAAAGAGCCGTTGAAATAATAAATAATTGGATAAATAATATTTCTATAGGAATTGCAAATATCATTACAGTAATAGATCCAGAGGTTATAGTTATTGGAGGCGCTGTATTAATATATAATCCATATTTATTGTCTAAAATTATTGAGTGTGTTAAAACTAAAGTTTCAAATACTAATGTGATAGATATACGAATAGCTAAAATGGGCGATGATGCAGGTCTAATTGGGGCAGCAATGTTATAAAAATAATAAGGAATATTCAAACAGTAAAGTCGCATAGTATAGATTTAATAGATGTGTTATGTTCAGTATTTGAGTCATTTATTAGTGATAAAATCTCAGATTTTAATTCATCAGTATATTATAGAAGTAAAGAATATTTGAAGTATTCTTATTTAGAAGGTAAGTTATTGGTATAATAAAAAAATACAAATCGTGCAAATAATAATTAGTGAAGTTCAAAGGTTATGCTTCATCTCCACCAAACAAATCCTCGACAATACGAGTGTGGTATTGTCGAGGATTTATTATTATCTAGAAAATTATATAGCTGGAAAATCATGTGGCATTGTGCTTCGTGAGGGTGATTAATTATGAGAAGGGCTTATTCGGAAAGTTGCCTTTTAAAAGAGAATAAAAAAAGAAAATATATTTACTTGGCGGAGAATAAAAAAACTAATCTTATATCAGGATGAGTATGAAAAAATCACATGTTGAATTACATATCAATGAAAAGTGTATACTCTTTTTTGTGAAAAAGTATAGGGGAAAATATGAGCGTACTTGTCTTTTTGATTCATAGTAGTTTAATCAAAAACCTATATTATTATGTTAGATGCAAAGTTAAAAGATGGTACTAATTTTATAAATGTTCATATTATAAAATATAACAAGCTTTGTGTAAAAAATCACATTGTTTTTATATAAAGCAAATTTACAAAAGAGGGTGACTATATGAAATGCAAAACAAAATTAACTGGAAAGGTAGTCCGTCCAAATGATCCTGAATATAGGGAAGCACGAATGAACTGGAATCCGTTCACCAACGCGTTTCCTAGTGTATTTGTTTTTGCAAAGAATAATAAGGATGTAGAAAATGCAGTCAAGTGGGCTCGTGAGAATGATGTACCAATTAGAATGCGAAGCGGCAGGCATGCTCTAGCAAAAGATTTTTCACAAACAAATGGTGGAATTGTAATAGATACTGGTCTAATGAAAAGAGTAAAGGTAGATAAAGCAAATTTAATTGCCACAGTTGAAGCGGGAATACGCGTTGGTTCTCTTGTGAGGATGCTAGCACAGGAAGGTTTCCTTGCTCCTTTTGGAGATAGTTCTACTGTTGGTATAGGCGGAATAAGTACTGGTGGAGGAATTACAGCTATACAACGAACAGCAGGAGTGATTTCAGATAATATTCTAGCTGCCACTATAGTTAATGCTGATGGTGAGATTATGCACGTTAGCGAAAAGGAAAATCCAGATTTACTATGGGCTATTCGTGGAGGTGGAGGAGGTAACTTCGGTATTATAACCTCATACACATTTAGAATACGTCGTGCTCCTGCTGAAGTTGGGATATTCCAAATAATTTGGCCTTGGGAGCAATTAGATGAAGTTATTGATGCATGGCAAAGGTGGTCTCCATTTGTAGATGTAAGACTTGGTACTATATTGGAGATATATTCTAAAACAAATGGTCTTCTCCGTTCACAGGGATTATTCCTTGGGACTAAAGCAGAACTGAAGAAATTAATAAGACCTTTGATAGAAGTAGGATGTCCTTTAAAGGTAGTTATTGATGGGGTTACACTAAGTGAGGCAATAGATTTCTGGGCTCCAAATGAACCTTTCTTCGATGAACAGAAGAGTACGTGGTCATCTGCCTGGGTTGAGCAAACTCTACCTGAAGAAGGAATTGAAGCAATAAGAAGCTTCTTAGAAAAAGCAAAAGGAAGCGAATCTAATTTCTTTTTCCTTAACTCTGGAGGTGTTATGAATAGTGTAAATCCAAAGGATACAGCCTTTTTCTGGCGAAATACTAAATATTATTTGGAATGGGATGCTTCATGGATTGAAAAAGGTGAAGCACGAGAGAATATTATGCTTGTTGAGAAGACACGTGCAAGATTGCAGCCATATATAACAGGATCATATGTAAATGTACCAGATTTATGTATAAAAGATTACGGTCATGAATATTATGGTGATAATTTTGCTAGACTTAGGAGAATTAAAGCTAAATATGATCCGGAAAATGTTTTTAACTTCATACAGAGTATTCCACCAGCTCGTAATTGTGATTATGATAATAGAAATGAAAGATAGTGGCATAATCTATTGTTGTAGCTAACTATTGATTAATTTGTATAATTTATTTTTAGTCGTAACTAAAAATATGAAATTAAAAATCGCACATTCCTGTAATTTTTGTTTAATTGATGAAAAGATTGAGCAATACTTCAGATTGAAAGATATAGTGTAAACTTTATTTTTAATAACGGATGGATCATAAGATAATTAGATTGTATCCTATAGAATAGACGATAAAAAAGTCAACGCTATAGGGTATTTTAGTTTATAAAATCCTCAATCATTTGGACTTCAGAAGCACATGAAATATTTAAATTATCTAAATCTGACATTAGACTACTCATAAATTTCTTTTAAAGCGTATCATATGATACGGAGTCTAGCGTGAAAGTGTAATATAATACTTATAAGAAGTAAATGAGAATGAATTTCAAAGGAGGGTGTTATGAATAAGTTAGGAATAGATATTGGTTATTCAACTCTTAAGTATGTTTACTTAGATAGTAATGATAATTTAATTGAAAGTAATTATATATTCCATAAAGGAAATATTAATAAATATTATGGTGAGTTAATTGAGAAGATTAAAGTAATTAATAAAGAATCAAATATGGTTATTGGAGTAACAGGAAGTTTATCATCAAGAATTAATTTAGATAAAAAATATCATATCAATAATAGTATTTCTCTTATTGAAGGAGCTTTATTTAAAAATAAGAATGTTAAATCTATTATTGAACTTGGTGCACAAGAAACAAAATATATTACAGATATAGACGTTAAAAATGTAAAATTCTTTATGAATACAAGCTGTGCAGCTGGTACAGGTTCTTTTTTAGAAGAGCAGGCTTCAAGATTATCTATAGATATAAAAGATATATCAGCCTACACAGAAAAAGCTACAGAAATTCCAAGAATAGCTGGAAGATGCAGCGTTTTTTCAAAGACTGACATGATACATCATATGCAGGATGGGGTAAAAGTAGAGGATATATTGCAAGGATTATGCCATGCACTTGTAAGAAATTATAAAGCAAATGTTCTTCAGAAAAATAAGCTTAATAAACCAATCATGCTTTCTGGTGGGGGAATACATAACAAAGGAGTAGTTAAAGCTCTAAAGGATGTATTAAAGTTAGAAGACGAAGACATTATAATTGAAGAAAACTTTGAGTTGCTTACATGTTTTGGAGCCTGCAAGATAGCAGAAGAAAAAGGATTAATTATAGATGTAAATAAACTTAGCTCTTCTGAAAAATTAATTATAGAAAAGCCTAAAAATAGCTTATTTGAAAAATTAGATAAATTCGGAGTAAATGATGGTTTAAATAAACATAATTGTATAAACAATACTTTAAAAGAAGGTTACTTGGGCGTTGATATTGGATCAACAAGTATCAATTTTGTTGTTATTGATGAAGCTAACAACGTGATTGATTATATTTATACAAAAACTAATGGAAAACCAAAAGAAGTTGTTATTGAGTATTTTGATATATTAAAGGAAAGATTAGGACAAGATTTTAAATTCAAAGGAATAGGTACAACTGGTTCTGGTAGAGAGCTTATTGGAAAATTAATTAATGCGGATTTAATTGTAAATGAGATTACAGCTCAAGCAGAAGGTGCGATAAATGTATGTAGTGATGTTGATACCATATTTGAAATTGGTGGTCAGGACTCAAAATATATATGTATAGAAAATAAATTAGTAAAAGACTTTGAAATGAATAAGATATGTGCAGCTGGAACAGGAGCGTTCATAGAAGAGCAGATTAAGAAACTTGGAATAAGTATTGGTGAATTTGGAAAGATTGCTTTAGAAGGCGATAGTCCTTGCAATTTAGGCGATAGATGTACTGTTTTTATTGAAGGAAACATAGGTAAAGCAATAGGAGAAGGAGAAAGTATTGAAAATATTTCAGCTGGCCTCGCTTATTCTATAGTAAAAAATTATTTAAACAGAGTTGTTGGAAACAGACCTATTGGAAATAAAATATTCCTTCAAGGTGGAATTGCTCATAATCAAGCAGTAGTGAATGCATTTAGGGCTTTACTTAATAAAGAAATTATCGTTCCGGAATTCTTTAGTGTTACAGGTGCTTTGGGAACAGCAGTTTTAACAAAGGAAAGTATAAAGAATAACGAGAAAGATAAAAAACAAAATAACAGTATAGATTATTCAAATAAAGGTGAAAGATTCTTTTTAGACGGATATATAACAAATAAAGATGCTGATAAAAAAACAATAGGGATACCAAGAGTATTATTTCTTAATAAAATGTTCCCAATGTTTAATGAGATATTTAAAAAATTAGGCTATAATGTTTTACTTTCAGATGCAACTAATGAAGATATAATAGGCCTTAGCCAAGAATATTCTTTTGAAGAAACATGTTTTCCTGTTAAATTAATAAATGGACATGTAGCATGGCTTTTAGAGAAAAAGGTTGATTATATATTTTTGCCACATTTATATACTATGAAGCATGCAGGTTCAGATGTGAGAGAAGATTACGCATGTGTGTATATGCAGACTTCACCAAAGATAATTGAAAGCGTGTTTAACTTAGTAGAAAAAAATATAAAGTTAATATCACCAACGTTATCATTTAATTTTGGTAAACAATATATGATTAAAACTTTATTAAGCATAGGAAAAGATCTTGGGAAAAATAAAATAGAAACAGCTACAGCGGTAATGTCTGGGATGAAAAAGTTCATGGATTATGAAAAAAATCTTGAATCACTTGGATCTGATGTTTTAAAGAATATAGATAAAGATGAAAAAGTATTTGTAATGATAAGCAGAGTATATAACATAGTTGATCCAGCATTAAACATGGGCATAGAAAATGAATTGAAAAAGCGTGGATATAAAGTACTTCATTTAACTCACCTTGAAGCTTCTGAGATGAATATAGGAGAAGAATATTCTAATATGTATTGGCCTTTTGGACAGCACATAATAACTGGAGCAAAAATTATAAGAAATCATAAAAATTTATATCCAATATATATTACTAACCATGGATGCGGACCAGATACAATTCTTACCCATTATTTTAAGAAGGAAATGGGAAGCAAGCCTTATTTGCATATAGAAGTAGATGAACACTCTTCAAAAGTTGGAGTAATTACAAGGGTAGAGGCATTTATAAATTCGATTAAAAATTGTGATAATAATGGCCCTTTAGAAAATAAAGTTGAAGAGGCAACTGAAGACAATTTGAGTAAAAAACTTGGAATGGTTAATGAAGTTAAATTTGATAATAAACTTCAAAACTCTAAGAATGAAATAGAAACTGAAAATGAAGTGATAATTCCATATATGTATCCATATAGCAATATACTAAAAGCTTTCTTAGAAAGAAAAAATACAAAGGTTACAATATTAGAACCTGTAAGTGAAAGCACAATTGAAATTGGAAAGCAATTTTCAAGAGGAAAAGAATATTTCTCACTAACTGGTTTAATATCAGAAGTCATAAGTAAAGTTAAAGAAAGTGAAAAAGAATATACATTATATCTTCCTACAGATGAAGGAAGTGAAACCTTTGGGCAGTATGGGAAGCTTATACAATATAAAGCCTTAGAATGTGGCAGAAAACTAAATCTCGAAGCGCCATTTATAGAAGATTACTTAGGAGATAAAGATTTTGGTCTAGAATTCTTTAAAGCATTGGTAATAGGCGATCTAATTAATAGATTACATGAAGATAAAAAAGAAACATCCTTAGATGATTTAATTAAAGCAATAAAAAATAATAATATATCAGACTCATATTTTGATGAAAAATTAGAAATCCTAAATAGTGAGATATTAAAAGAAAATAAAAAGAAACTGCTTATAGTTGGAGAATCTTTGGTAGTGCATAAAGATTATTTAAATAATAATCTCATAAAAAGGCTAATGGAAGATTATGATGTTGTAAAGCAGCCCTTTGCAGAAGAATTATATATGATATATAAAGATTTTAGCAATAAAAGAAATAAGACCAACAAACCATATTTAAAATTAGTAGATGAAGCCAAGAAGATTATTAATAAAGTTAATTTGATTCTAGAAGAAAAATCTCCATTTAATAAGGATATTGATAGTCTTAATGAAATACTAAAAGATAAGCTTCCAAATTATGCAGGAGGAAGCGGAAGATATAGATTTGCTAAATTGCTAACAGCAGAAAATGTTGATGGGATTATTGTTGTAAGCTCAATGTATGAAAATACGGCTACAATATTAAAAATACTGAGAGAAAAATATAAAGAAGAAATAAATACTCCTGTATTAGATCTATATTTTGATAGCAATATAAACAAAAATAATGAAGAACTAATAGAAACATTTACAGCTTATCTGTAGATAAACTAAATGAATCTTAGAGTTATGCATATAATCACCGAAATAACAGGGATTCTGTTATTTCGGTTTCTAGAGAATTTCACTGTGGATTTCTAACAGTATAAGTTGTACCAATTTCTGCATGCTCCTTTGACAAGCAAATGACAAGCAAATGACAAGCAAAAATAGAACAACTTGTACTGAAGAAATCCTACAGCAAAATTCTCAATGAAACACTGCACAAAAGAATCCCTATTATTTCTAGTATGGCTATATATAAATCAATGGAGAGATGTTGTTTACCTACATATAAAAATGAAAAGGAGAATGTAATATGCAAGAATTAATTAAGAATATAGAAAAATCAAAGGCAATAGATTTTGACAGCTTAGTAAGCTGCAAAGAAGGTCAAATAGAAACTGTTACAATGGCTCAAAAGAAAGGTGTAGGACTTACTGCATTAGCTTTTGGAAAAGGTGAAGGCGTTGGGCCTCATGCAGCTAAAGGTGATGCTATGATTGTTATTCAGGAAGGAGTAGCTACTGTAAAGATAGGTGATGAAGTAATGGAAGCTCATAAAGGGCAAGTGGTAGTTATGCCTGCAAATATTCAGCATCAAGTAACTGCAAAAGAAGATATGAAGATGCTATTAATAGTAGTGAAAGAGGATTAAGCTTATGAAATATTTAAGAAACATCAAACCATTTGAACCAATAAAAATGAAAGATATGATAAGTCATTCAGGAAATACAATAGCAAGTAAGGCCCTAGTAGATAATGAAAAACATGAAGTTAGATTCTTTTCATATGCAAAGGGAGAAAGCATAGATAAGGAATATTATCAAATGGAATCATTATTTATTGTAATAGAAGGAGAAGCTAAAGTTGTTTACAATGAAAATGACGAATCAGTAATAAGCGAAGGTGATATTTTTGCATTAGAAGCTGATATCCAATATGGAATGGAAGCATTAACAGATGTAAAGTTATTGAACATATTAATAAAAGAATAATTTATATAAAAGATTATAGATAACCCAGCTAAGACCTGAACTTATGCATATAACTCATTTCTGGTTGGAAGATATTTCATAGTGTAAGTAGAGTTTATGATTGTGTTATCTATATGAATTAAAAAAGCAAGGCTAGATTTTAGTCTTGCTTTTTAATATTTAAATAGTTCCTTAAAAATTAACAGAACGAAGGAGAATGTAGAACAACTGGTGTAAATTGAATATTTGATATTTTATATTTTGGGTGTGCCCGTATAGGCACGTGCTATAATCGGTGAAATTTTGCAATGGGGACTGATAATGTCAACTATTAACTTTAATGGAGATATGCCATAATATATTTAAAGTTAGGAGCTAAAATTATTATAAGAATTGAACAAGAAATGTTGCAAACTAATACAAGATATATAGAAACTACCCCTGTGCCGTGAAACACGGTGCAGGGGTAATTATTTGAAGAAGTAAAAAACCAAGCCAATGGTTGAGCTAAATCATCTTGCTATAACATAACTTCAGTAGCAGATGAGGAGTTCTCGTTTAAAAATGCATATGTATATTTATGTAAGCCAATTATGTAATTTTTACTCCACTTCATTATTTCCTTCTGCATTAGAGGCGTAAATAATGATGAAATTCCTGGATTTTCAAATGAATATCTTAATTTTCTTATTTCCATATTAAGTTTTCTGTGACACATCTTAAGTTCAGAACAATTGTATTTTGTTTGAGTTATTTCTTCATCAAAATTATTATTTGCATAATATTCAACAGAGTCTAAAGCTTTTAAAATTTCATTACTATCCTTTTCTTTTTCTAAAGCATAAAGAAGTTTATTAACTCGATTAAATAATTCTTTATGCTTATTGTCAATAGCATCAAACTCCATAGAAAAACTAGTATTAAAATTAAAATTCATAAAAACACACCCCTCATAAATTAATATTTTTATATTTATTTACCTATAATTTAAAATTCTCAAAAAATTGAATAGTTCCTTCTTTCTAAAGAATATATTTTAATTTGAATTTCAACAAAATACATCAATATAAATCATAAAGTATTCATTGTTATGATTGGATTTTATATATTTTTGATTGTTATGGATATATTGTGTCAAAGAATGTAATAAATTTAATTGGAGTCTATTAAAAATATATATTGTAATTAAGTTTCTAAATTTTAGTTTCAATCGAACATCTGGTTTGCTAAAGATTTAAGTAAAAAAATATAATTTCATATTTCAGCACATAGACTTAAACTTAATAAAATTTAAGTAATTTATAATTGTAATATATGTTATTATTTAGTTATAATGTCAGAATATCTTAGGAGAAATAAAAGGCTGTAGCAATACTAAATTTAGGTGATTTATAAAATGTTTTTAATAGAAAGGACAAGGTAAAATGAATGAAATATTTAGGCAAATACCATTGTATAGGTTTATCATGTTCTGTAATGAAACAAATATGGATAAGGTGGTTCTAGATTGTGGTGCAGGAGGGAATTGTCCACCGTTAAGCTTATTTTCAGAATATGGATATAAAACACATGGAATAGAATTTGATATTAATCAATTAAAAGAGGCTAATATGTATGCAGATGAAAAAAATCAAGATTTAAATATTGAACAAGGAGATATGAGAAATTTAAAATTTGAAGATGAAACATTTAGCTTTGTTTATTCGTATAATTCGGTATTTCACATGAGAAAAGAAGATGTTTTAAAATCAATAAATGAAATGAAACGTGTATTAAAGCCTAGAGGCTTACTTTTTGTGAATTTTCTTACGACAAAGGATTCTCGTTATGGAACAGGTTTAGCTATTGGTGAAAATCAATATGAGCAAATGGAGAGAAACACTACTGTAATACATTCATATTTTGAGGAATGTGAGCCAGATACATATTTTGAAGATATGGAAATATTGCATAAAGAAATTAGGGTATTAGAAAGAATGGATGAAGGTGAAAAAATAAGACAAGGATTTGTTGATTATATTGCTAAGAAAATATAGTTTGGGTTAATATTCTCAAGAAAATAAGAAATGAGGGGGAGTTTAGTTATGAAGGATTTTGAAAGTATACTTAAATATTATAAGGAAGAATTGAAATGGAATCCGCCATTTGCTGATGCACTTTCTAAATATTCGCCAGATGGGTTAAGTGGATATTTGGCAATGCGTGAATCAATTGAAATGGACATCTTCCTAAAAAAACAAGGGAATTAATTTTTACTATATTGGATAGTTTAGATGATGAAGTAAGTGGAGCAAAGGCACATGCTGTTGCAGCTGTAGAAGCAGGTTTAACTATGGAAGAATTAGTAGAAGCATATGTAATTGTAACTATTGTTAAGGGAATAAATGTACTTTGCAAAACAGGAACTCAGGCAATTAAAGCAGCGGAGGAAAGGTTAGAAGAGATAAAGCTAGCTAAAGGAGAGGAATAAAATGAAGTTTTCAAATCCAATGATAGTTGTTTCTAATATGGAGAAATCAAAGAAATTTTATTATGAAGTACTTGGGTTAGAGGTTGTTGTTGACTTTGGAGCAAATGTAACTTTGACTGGTGGTATTGCATTACAAACAAAAGATACTTGGTTATCATTTATATGCAAACAGAATGATGAAATTGCTTTTGGTGGAAATGCAGCGGAATTATATTTTGAGGAAGATGATTTTGACAGCTTTATTCAAAAGCTTAACACTCTCTCAGATATTAATTATGTACATCCTATGGTAGAACATTCTTGGGGGCAGCGTGTTGTTAGGTTTTATGATCCTGATAAGCATATTATCGAAGTTGGAGAAAATATAGTCATGGTTGTAAAAGGATTCTTAAATAGTGGTCTATCCATAGAAGAAACGGCTATTAGGATGGATGTATCAGTTGATTATATAGAGTCTTGTTTAAAATAGATGTAAAAATAACAATGTTATGATCTTAGATGGGTACAGGAAAAGGTTTAGAAATTCTAATATTCATTAAACTTAATTAATATGACATGATGCTGTCAAGTTTTATGCTGTATTATTATACAAAATAGGAGGTGTAGTTATGGAGCAATATGCGGATAAAGAAACTTTCATAAATGAAATAAAAAAGACAGCAACACTTTTTATAAAAGAATTTGATGATGTAGCAGAAAATGATAAAAATCTTATTATAGAAGGAGTCGATAGAGCCCCTGGACAAATCATTGCATACCAACTTGGGTGGATGCAGCAGCTTAAAAGTTGGGAAAGTGATGAATTGGCTGGAAAGGAAGTAATAACACCAGATAAAGATTTTAAGTGGAATCAACTAGGAAAGCTATATGAAAGATTTTATGCTAAATATAATGACTATTCGTTATCAGAGTTAAAGGAAATATTTATTTCAAATGTAGAGGATATTATTTTATGGATAAAAGGTTTTGATGAGGATCAGTTATTTAATCTAGGAGGCAGAAAGTGGGCAGAGTCAACACCATCTAATTGGCCAGTTTGGAAATGGATTCATATAAATACTGTTGCACCTTTTAAATCTTTTCGAAGCAAAATTAGAAAGTGGAAAAAACTTCGTGCAGCACAGGTATAATCCATTAAGTAAGTACTGCATAGTAATTATTAATAGAATTTATACTTGAAATCTGTATATTTTTAAATAAATTTAAGTTGAATATCATTCAAGTTTTCTTAATTTAAATGTGAATTAGCCTCTATTGTTTGTTATAAAAGGTAAACTTATAATAAATTTATCAAAAGGCATTTTGAAGCCTAAATATCGGAGGTATAGAATTGAACGAATTAAATATAGGGGAAACAATTTTAAAGTTAAGAAAAGAGAGAAAATTGACTCAAGAAGAGTTAGCTCTTATGATCGGAATTTCAGCAGGAGCAGTAAGTAAGTGGGAAAATGGAAATTCAATGCCTGATATTTCAATATTAGCACCTTTAGCCAGAGCTCTAAACACATCTATTGATACATTATTATCATTTCATAAAGAACTTTCTGAAGAAGAAGTTAATAATATAAAATCAAAACTTACAAAACTATTTCTTCATGAGGGGTATGCAGTTGGTGAGAAAGAATGTAAAAGGTACCTAAGTGAATATCCAAACAGTATTTGTTTAAAAGTCGAAGTTGCAGGTTTGCTTAACACATACCTTATGATGTCTGAGGATGATTCGGAAGAGTTTATAAAAGCAAAAAGACAAGAAGCTTTGGATCTGTTTAATAAGGTAGCTGAAAGTAAAGATCCTAAATATATGCAAATAGCTGTATTTTTCATTGCTCATATTAATATGATTTTGGGAAATTATGAAGAAAGCGAAAGAGCACTCAATGAGCTTCCCAAAAGCTTGGATCCAGTAACTCTATATCCAATTATTCTTGAAAAACAGGGAAAGAAAGAAGAAATTCAAAAATTTTGCAGCAACAAATTATTGAATTATCTAAATAATAGTATCCTTATGCTAATTATAATGGCAAAGACATCAAAGAAAGAAAAAGATTATGAAAAGGCAATACTTTATTTAGATGCGTGCCATAAGATTCAGAATATGTTTCATATTGGATTAGGTTCAGCTGCATATAAATATGTTGAATTATATATTGAAATTGGAGATAAAGAAGCTGCTGCCAAATGGTTTAAAACCTATATTGAAGAAGTAATTTCTATGGGATATGACTACAGCAGCAATCCTTATTTTAATAAAGTTGAACTAGAAATAAAACCTGAAGAACAAAAAATAATTAGAAAGAAAATGCTTAAATCAATTATTGACAATGAAGAATTCAAGGTCTTAACTGGAATTAAAGAGTACGATATGGCTATTAAAGAAATTGAAAAAGCCATTCTTAGCAGCTTTCAATAGGATTATATTAGATTTTGGTGAGGATTCACATAAGTTCGATTTTCATTGCTTTTCGGAATCAAAATATTTATGATTTCGGTGAGGTATACGCATAAGTATATATTATAGTTGGGTTATCTGTAATAGAACATTTTTATTAGGGGGATTTGAGATGAATTGGCTTGGTATATTACCAATTTTAATTGGAGTAATCTATTTAATATATTCTATTTGGTGCAAAGATAAAATTACTTACTACAATAGAAGATTTGTAAGAAAAACAGCAATGACAATTATAAAACCAAGAGAATTTTTCAGGATGCAATTAAAGTTTGCAATATTAAATTCAGTGTATCTTATTATAGCTGGAATAGTAATAATAATTTTTAATGTTTCTAATATTTTTGTTATATTATCAATTGGAGGATTTCATTTTGTGAATCTTGTATTAGTAATACAAAGTAAAATGAAAGGTTATACCTACTATGAATAATGCATAATTAGCAAGTATATTAAAACGTAATTATAATGATTACAATATAAGGGTTTACCCTTAATAAGCATGTGAGAATTCTTGAGGAGGAGAAGTTTTGAAAGTATCATTTACTATTGGTTTAATTATTGCGATGGTTGCATATATAGCAGGATTTTTACTGAATGATTATAATATAACATTAAAAATATCTGGTTTTTTAAGTGCTTTTTGTATTGTTATATGTGGAATTTTAAATGGTTCCTTTATTAGTGGCGATAAATACTTAGCTAATTACCTAAGTGAAGGGAAAAATGATAAAAATAGAAGGACAAAAATAGTGAATTATTTATTGATTATATTAATGCCTAATATTGTTGTGTGTATAATAGTATTAATGCTTATAAGTTTCCGTCATTAAGATATAAAATTATAAATAAATTTTAAGATAAGAAAAAGACACTATCTCTAGTGCCTTTTAGTAAAAGGTAACACTTGAATTACCAACGACTATGATTAAGGAACCATAATCAAATGGCTTTAAAGTGTGTTCAGTGGATTCGGCTTCTAACTTTACCATTTCCTTCATGGAATAATCAGAATCAAGTATAAATATAATAGCCTTGCCGCTAGGAGAATCAATTTTAACCGTCATAGGAGTACTTATTAATAAATTTGAATCTCTTGCATTATAAATTCCTTGAGAAAGAGTTTTACCAGATTGACTATAAGCGCTGGTTGTTAATGATGTAAATAATACTAATAAGAAAGCAAATAATGCTGTACGAAATCTCTTCATTAAAAATCATCCACCTTTCTTAATTAAACGGTATAATTAATTGATTTATTTTATTATGTGAAAAGTTAATATATATATTCAGAATAGATATTTATTTAATAAAACAAAAATAAGCCCTTGAAAATAAGGGCTTATTCTGGTGGTTCACTTTTAATGAAATTAAATTACTACTATCTTACGAGAGTAGTATATGCGTTTCGTAAAAAAATATTCAAAACTATAATATTGTAAATAATTGTTAGGTTAAATAAATAATAAAAAAGAGATAGCAGGGTAATCTAAAATGCTATCTCTTTACCATAGTTGAAAGTTAATACTTCAATGATAATTATTTGCATAAGTTAAATGAAATATTCACCAATATTAAAATTTTTTCATAGAGTGGATTTAATAAGTTTTATTTATTCCCCATTAAAGTTAATATTAAAATTTAATGAATTAATATAATCCTCGATTTTACTTTTTGAATTAAGACTTATTTTATATGAAACAGTAAAAACTTTTTCTAAAAAGGTATAATATATCTTTACAATGAAAACCTCATTTTTTTCTTCTATAAAGTCAAGGCTTCTTATATCTATATATTCAATAAATTTATTTCCAATAAAAATTCCATCTTCAAGAAAATACATTTTAGATACAACTTTGTCATATAAAAATAGACATAAAATAATAATAAATATAAGAATACAATTACTTAACAATAAGTACAAAGAAAAGCTTTCTGCAATATTTCTTATTATAAGAAATACAATAAAGATATACATAAAATATGAGTGTTTATTAGAGCATAAATGTGAATCAATTACTAAATTAGCTTTTTTATCTCCAACTAACCTACGGTAGGATTGGATATAATTTATCATAAAAATTAATGAAATGCAGAAAAAAACAAGGAATAGAAGAATATCTAAATATTTAAATATTAAAATCATAAATCACCTCAATCTAAGTCTATTTAAATTATATTATACATAAATATATGACAAAAATAAACATAATAGCATTATGCTTACACGAAAATAAAAGTATATAATCAATAAAGTTTAAAGATTATATACTTTTATTTTATATTATTAAACACTTTTTAATGCACATCTCAAAGAAATAACTGGATTATATATTAAGGAAATCTGAAAAATAAAGCTTAATTAATCTTAATTTTGATTTCATTTAAAGCTGAATTCATAGAATCTAAAAGATTTAATTTATCAGTAAGCTCCTTAATTATTTCCTGATAGTTTTTTTCTCTTTCTTCCTGCTTTAAGTCTCTGGTTTCCTGTGCTTTTAATATGTATACTATAAGCACACAACTAAGTAATGTCCAGATTCCTTGAGTCATAGCAACCTTTATAAGATCATCATACATAATATCATCCCTCCATATATAACTGAGTTTTTAGTAGATTTAAAGAAACTCTTTTAGCTGTATTTACAGATTGTCTAGATATTTTAAGAATTTTACCAATTTCAATATCTGAAAGCTGCAGATAGAATTTATAATAAACAATTTGTTTTTGTCTAGGTTTTAATGATGAAATTAAATCATTGAAGAATACATCTGAATAATCATTAGAATTATTTTCATTAAATGATTCTAATGATTCATCATCACAATTAAAGGTGAGGAGATTATTATCACGATTGACTTTATATGATAATCTAATTGCTTGATTTCTAAGACATCTTTTTATATACATTGAAGCATCTGCGCCAGAAACAAATTTATCAAAATTTATCTTTGTAATTAATTCATAAAGAAATATGATAAGGTCTGTTTCAGCTTCGGGATATTTTAGTTTATAGATTAGGTATTTTATCTTTGAATTAAAATAAGATAAGATTTCCATAAAATTATTTTTATTTTTCTGAAAAATTATAAGTTTTTCTAATAAGTCTATATCCATATTCTAACCTCCAAGCGATTTATTTAGGCTTGCTTATTTCCTATTAAATAAAGCTAATGTCATGACATATATTAATTTTAACGGTTATATTGATAAAATGAAACTGGCGATATCATAGAAACTGAATTATATTATGAGATAGTATATATGAGACTTATGTTTTCATCTGTTATCTTAAATTTGCTAAAAAGATTATCTGTAATAATGATAAAATAGTTGAAATTCAAAAAATAATATCAGATATTGAACTAGATGAATTTTCATTAATCTTTCTAGTTTACTATAATAAGTTTATAGTCAGTTAAATAACTGCTATAGACTTAACTGATTATGCGGCTAAAAAGAAAATACCTTATCATAAAGTTATTAGAAAGAAAAATGTTGACCTAAAGATAGAATTGTGGAGAGATAAAAATAACCTGCAAAGATTCTGAAGGTTATTTCTATAATGTACACTTTATAATATTATTACAAAAGCGCATTTACAATTTAGAGTAAATATAAAAATTGTAAGCCGTGTATGTTTATGTTAAAATATGTTCGTATTAAAATACAACAAGTTAATCCAATAAGGAGAATAAAATTGAAAAAGATAAAAATTATTTTATCAGTAGCAGCTATATTAGTAACATTAAGTGGTTGTGGAAATCAAAAACCACAAAATAATGCTAACCAAACCAATAATGATACAACTACTGAGGCTACTACAGATACTAGTGATAATACTACTAGTAACAGTGATTCAAAAAATACAGATAATAATACTGAAACAAATAATACTGCTAGCTCATCTACTGATAGCAAAGATACAAATATTGCAGTGGAGAAAAACAATAATAGCACGAATAATAATTCTAGTTCACAAAACAATGATAAAGAAACTAGTAATGATGAAAAATCATTTTATGGTAATTGGGAAATCAAAAAAGTAGCAGGATATGGAAAGGTATCTGTTGGTGAAAAAACATCACTAATAGGTTTAAAGATTAGTTTGTCCAATAACTTAGCGACCTTTGGTAATGAATCTTATAATAATCCACAATATAAGATGATAAACAAAACTCAAAATAATATGGCGAGTGAGTATAAGACCAATCTTTCAAAAATAGGTGTTAGTACTGATTCTATTATGCAATTAAATGTATCAGATAAAATAACTTTATTCATCAAGGACAATAATACTTTACTTTATTTTGATGAAGGTGTATTTTATGAGGTTAAAAGAGAATAATAAAATATAAAGATAAAAGAGGTAATCTGCAAAAATGTAAATTACCTCTTTTATCTTTGTATATATTTTTCAATAATAAATCTACATTTAAAATTCTAGTGAGCCAAGTGATGAGTTAAGGCCAAAATCCCTATCTATTTGAGTTTGTAAACTTTGTTTATATATGTTTTTTCAATGTATAATTCTATTTCTAATTGCTTTTTGTTATAATTAACTAACAATAAGTTGTAAATAAAAATTTATATGTTTTTTAAGGAGATACTATTTATGAAGAAATATGATACAGTTATATTTGATTTGGATGGAACGCTTCTTGACACGCTTGAAGATCTTGCTGATAGTGTGAATTTTGCATTAGTAAAATATAATTTTCCATCTAGAAAAAAGGAAGAAGTTAGAAGCTTTGTAGGAAACGGAGTTGGGCGTTTAATGGAGCTTTCTGTACCTGATGGCTTAAATAATCCTTATTATAAAGAATGTCTTGCAGATTTTCGAAGTCATTATTCAAAAAATATGCAAAATAAAACTAAGGCATATGAAGGAATTATGGAGATTTTAGATGTTTTATCAAAAGAAAATTATAAACTTGCAATTGTTTCTAATAAATTTGATGCAGCAGTAAAAGAGCTTAATAAGATTTATTTTGAAGAATATATAAAAGTTGCAATTGGAGAAAGTTCAAATATTGCTAAAAAGCCAGCCCCTGATACAGTAATTAAAGCTTTAAAGGAATTAAATTCCACTACTGATAAAGCTATATATGTTGGCGATTCAGAAGTAGATGTAAAAACAGCTAGAAATTCTGGAGTTGAATGTATAGGCGTAACTTGGGGATTTAGAGATAGAGAGCTTCTAAAGGAAAAAGGTGCGGATTACATCATAGACAAGCCATGTGAGTTGCTAGAGATAATTGGTGATTCTGAGAACTAAGAATCTAATTTTAAGAGTAACTTTTTACGTATAGTTCAATTTCTTACAATAATATTTTAATATTGTTGAAATGGAAACAAAAGAGTAATATAATATTGTTAATGCGTTAAAAAGTGGGAGGATAGGCCATGAACAAACAAGAACAGGTCTTAATGGATTTTAGGAAAGTATTTAATAAGATGGCTTGGCTTAATAAACTTAAGATGGAAGATAGTCTTAAGGGATATAACCCATCAGAAGTACATTACATTGAATGTATTGGAAGAAACGTAGAGTCCAACGTGACAAAACTTGCAGAGTCTCTTTATATGACTAGGGGAGCTATAAGTAAAATGACAAAGAAGCTTATACAAAGAGGCATTATAGAAAGCTATCAGAAGCCAGATAATAAGAAAGAAATCTATTTCAAGCTAACTGAACAAGGGCAAAGAGTTTATGATGTCCATGAAAAGCTGCACAAAGAGTTTCAAGATCGAGATAAAGTCGTATTTGAGCAAGTGACTGATGAACAATTTGACGCTATGCTTGGCTTCATAGAAAAATATAGCAGACATTTGGACTCAGAAATAAATAAACTTGGAATAGATACTAAGTATGATAAATCTGAATAATTAAAATAAAACGATAAGCAGCCTAATTCCATTTGGAATGGGCTGTATTTTTATTTCTTTCAATATAGATAAACAGACTTATGGGATACTACACCGAAATGAATAATATACTTTTGTTCCAGTTTCTAGGCAATTCTGATGGGTGATTCTAAGGCTATAAAGTTGTACCCAAAGTGCTAGCCTCGAAGAGCAAGCTCCGAACTAGCACATTTGGAACAACTTATAGCCAAAGAATCACATCCATCAAAATTGCCAACGAAACATTCCACAAAAGTACATTACTCATTTCTGGTTGGAAGATATTTTATAGTCTAAGTATAGTTTATAATTGTGTTATCTACATATATAGATATCCAAACTTAGAAATACACTTATGCATAGCATAGCTATTTTTACACAAACTAGTACTAGTTAATT